>CAZWUK010000096.1:0-6469 GCA_964636685.1 uncultured Oscillospiraceae bacterium | reverse complement strand
CCGCTCAAGGATACGGCAGGCCCGTCCCTGAATATTCTCATCAAGCTGATGAGCATTATTGCGTTGCTGTTTGCGCCGCTGTTTATGTGACCTTTCTTCCCAATTGATTCTATATATACCTCCTTATCGTGCGCATGGGCCGGGGTTGAGCGATGACTTCCCTGGCTCAAAGCGTTTTTGGGGATAAAAAAACAGTGCCGCTTTTCTGTCGGCACTGTGATGAATAAACCGTGAAAACCGCCGAGGTCACGCCTGCTTTTGCGTATAGTAGGACAGCGCGGCGGCAAAGGCGTTTTGATCGCGTTCGTAGGTGAGGCGCTGCATGGCGTCCTCCGGAGAGAGCCACGCGGAATCGAGCAGCTCGGCTTGCTGCAACGTGACGGCTGTTTCCGCGCTGACGGCGGCAAACAGCACCACGTCCTTCGAGCCGACGGGCTTTGGCTGATAGGTGTTGACATAGCGAAACCCGGTGTCGATGACAGGACGCAGACCGGTTTCCTCATAGATCTCGCGTTCGGCGGTGGCAAGCTCTGTTTCATTGCCCTCCCGATGCCCCTTGGGGAACGCCCAGTGTCCTTTTTTCTGACGGATCAGCAGCACGGTAAGACCATCCGGTGACGGATGAAAGATGACGGCGCCGCAGGATTTTTCGTACATGATGTTTTCCCCCATATTTGCGCAATGACAGCTGTATTTTTGGCTTTCATATGGTATAGTAAGCTTGTTTCTTTTTCATGTCAACGTTTGCGTAAAGTCACGGCGAGGTATTCATGAAGACGGTCGGAAAATATTTACAACCCTATATTGTGCGCATGATCCTCGGCGTCACGATCAAGTTCATCGGGACGATGATGGATCTTGTGCTGCCGTGGATATTGTCCTATGTGATCGATACGGTGGTTCCGTCGGGCAGCATTGCGGGGATTGCCCGGTACGGCGGCCTGATGCTTTTGTGCGCGGTGGTCTGCGTGGCGTTTAACGTTATCGCCAATCGCATGGCGGCGCGCGTTTCCAAGGATGTTATCAAAAATCTGCGGCACGACCTGTTTCAAAAGATTTCGAGGCTTTCCTTCTCCGCCATCGACCGTTACTCGGTTTCCTCTCTGGTTTCCCGTTTGACAAACGATACCTATAATGTCCATCAGATGTTTGACAAGCTCCAGCGGGGCGGCGTGCGCGCGCCGCTTCTGGTGCTGGGCGGGATTACGGTGACGTTTTTGATCGATCCCGTTCTGGCGCTGGTGCTGCTCCTAATTTCTCCACTCATGATTTTGACGGTGTACTTGGTGACGAGAAAGGGCGTGCCGCTGTACCGGCAGGTACAGAGCCGGGTGGAGGGCCTTGTGCGCACGGTGCGGGAGAATGCCTCCGGCGTTCGCGTCATCAAGGCGCTGTCGAGAACCGAGCATGAAATTGACCGGTTTACGGACGTCAACGCCGGTGTGCGGGAGGCGGAAAAGCGCGCCGGCACCGTAATGGCGACGTCCAACCCCATTATCGGACTGCTGTTGAACGCGGGGCTGACGACCGTGATTCTTGTGGGCGCTTACCGCGTGCAGGCAGGACGGATGCAGGCCGGTACGATCATTGCGTTTTTGTCGTACTTCACCATCATTTTGACTGCGACCCTGACCTTGACAAAAATGTTTGTGGTCTGGTCAAAGGGCAGCGCTTCGGCACAGCGGATCGAGGAGGTCTTACAGTCGGCAGAAGAACTGCCGCTGGCTGTCGCGGCGCCGTTGCAGAACGACGCTTATCTTGTGTTTGACCGCGTGTCGTTTTCCTATAACGGTCGGCGCGACGACCTTTGCGACATCAGCTTCCAATTGCAGCGCGGGCAGACGCTTGGCATCATCGGGCCGACCGGCAGCGGCAAGACCACGCTTTTGGCGCTTTTGATGCGCTTTTATGATCCGCGCTGCGGCGCTGTTTCTATCGGCGGACGGCGCGTGGATACCATCCCGCAGGCAGAGCTTTCCGCCATGTTTGGGGTGGTGTTTCAAAACGACGTGCTGCTGGCCGAAAGCATCTATGAAAACATCTCCTTTATGCGCGGCGTCTCAAAAGAGCAGGTGGAGCGCGCGGCACGGGCAGCGCAGGCATGGGAATTTATCGAAGCGCTGCCGGACGGACTCGATACGGCGGTCGGCATTCGCGGCGCCACGCTGTCCGGCGGGCAGCGGCAACGCCTTTTGATCGCGCGCGCGCTGGCGGGCGATCCCGAGATTCTGATTTTGGACGACGCCGAAAGCGCGCTGGACTACCGTACCGACGCAAAGCTTCGCGCGGCAATTCGGGCGTCTTATCCCCATGTGACGCTGCTTGTCGTGTCCGAACGCATCAGCGCGATTCGCAGCGCCGACCGGATTCTCTCCCTGACGGGCGGCAGAGAGGAGGTCTCCGGTACGCATGAGGAGCTGATGCAAAAGAGCGCGGCATACCGGAAGATCGCCGAGCTGCAAATGGGAGGTCAGGCGTGAAGGTTGTGACGCGTCTTTGGAAACGGCTTAAAAAATATCGTTTGGCGCTGCTGCTGCTGTTCTTTCTTGTGGTGGTGGCGGATGTATTGTCGCTCCTAACGCCGCTGTTGTCCGGCTATGCGGTGGATGCAATCGTGGATCACCCGTCGGGTGTGGATTTTGCGGGTGTTTTTCGCAATTGTGCGCTGATGATTGCCTGCTATGCCCTGTCGGCGGGTCTATCCTATCTGACCTCTGTGCGCCTGATCCGCCTGGGACAGGACATTTCGTTCGATCTGCGGCAGGAGGTATTTCGCCGGCTGTCCTCGCTTCCCGTTTCGTATTTTGATACGCATCCGGCGGGCGACGTCATCAGCCGCATCTGCTACGACATCGATACGGTGAACGCCACCATTTCCACGGATCTTTTACAGGTGTGCACGAGTGTTGTGACGGTTGTCGGATCGATCGTGATGCTGCTGTCCATTTCGCCGGTGCTGTGTCTGGTGTTTGCCGTGACGGTGCCGATCAGCATGATCTTTTCCAAGCGGCAGATGAAAAAGCTGCAGCCAAAATACCGTAAGCGCTCCGCCATGCTGGGCGAAATGAACGGGTTTGTCGAGGAGAATGTCGCCGGGCAAAAGACCGTCCGCGCCTACGGGCGGGAGGATGCGATGGTCGCGCTGTTTGACAAAAAGAATGAGGCGGCGACGGAGGCGTTTTACCGCGCCGACTACGACAGCTGCATTCTGGGGCCGATGGTCAACTTTATCAACAACCTCTCGCTGTCGTTTATCAGCGTATTCGGCGCGACGCTGTACCTTTTGGGGAGGCTTTCGCTGGGCAGCCTTTCCTCCTTTGTGCTGTATTCGAGAAAGTTTTCCGGCCCGATCCGCGAGGCTGCGAATATTCTCAGCGAATTGCAGGCGGCCGCTGCCGCGGCAGAACGCGTATTCGATCTGATCGACGCCGCGCCTGAACCGCCCGACGCGCCCGACGCGCTGCCGCTCGACAACGTTTCCGGACATGTGCGTTTTGACGACGTGTCCTTTGGCTACACAAAGGCTCGAACGGTGTTGGCGGATCTGAACGTCGATGTCAAGGCGGGCAGCCTTGTGGCGATTGTAGGGCCGACGGGCGCCGGAAAAACCACCATTGTGAACCTCTTGATGCGCTTTTATGACGCCGACCGCGGCAGCATCACCGTAGACGGCGTGAACGTGAAAAAACGCATACGCGCCGATCTGCGGCGCGCCTACGCGATGGTGTTGCAGGAGACGTGGCTGTTTTACGGCACGATATTTGAAAACATCGCCTATGGACGCGCGGGCGCGACGATGGAGGAGGTTGTGACGGCGGCAAAGGCCGCGCATATCCACGATTATATTCTTTCGCTGCCGCAGGGCTACGACACGCTGCTCACCGACGACGGCGTAAATGTTTCCAAGGGACAAAAGCAGCTCCTGACCATTGCGCGCGCCATGCTGATTGACGCGAATATGCTCATCCTTGACGAAGCGACCTCCAACCTCGATACCGGCACGGAGCTGGACGTCAATGCCGCCATGGAGGCGCTGATGCGGGGCAAGACCTGCTTTGTGATTGCGCATCGGCTTTCGACCATTCAAAACGCGGATACGATACTTGTCATCAGCGACGGACGCCTTGTCGAGCAGGGCACGCACGCGTCGCTTTTGGCCGCCGGAGGCGTTTACGCGGAATTATACCGTTCTCAGTTTGTAATCCAATAATCATATACGAAAAAAATTTGCGTAAATACCGCGCGGCGTTTTCACGATCCGAGATTTTCGCACAGAATAGAAATAAAGAACCAACATATTATAAAAAATGAAAGCAATAAATTCCGCAAAATGGCATTGACAAGGAGAATCGATGGCATTATAATGAAGAAAAGTTACGCAAACGATTGCGTTAATACGATCCATTTTGTCTGATATTCCGCTCCTACAGCAGCGCAAAAAGCACGAAAAAAATGTTTAATTCCGTAAAAAACGATCCCAATTCATCAAAATCAACGGCAAAGCCGTTTGGCAAGAAGTGTACGGCATGGGCCGTGCAGCAATAAGAAAGAGGTGTTTACGTGAACAGGAAGGAAACCAAAAAGCCGTTCTCGTGGAAACGGCTGAAAAACCAGATCCTGAACGTAATCGGGAACCCGTTCAACATGATCGTGTTTATTTCACTGGTCGTGCTGTTTTTCCTGATTATCGTTCCGTTGCTGCAGATGCTGAAAAATACGGTTACATTGGCGCTGAGCGACGTTCGCCGTGCGGGCGCGGGTTCGCAGGCGGGGGATTTCACCCTCTATTACTGGAAGTATCTCATTGCCGGAAAGCTTTCTTCGGCCGTTTTCTGGGAACCGTTGCTCCATTCGCTGACCATCGGCTTCTTTACCGCAATCATCTCTGTGCCGTTGGGTTCACTGTTTGCATGGCTGCTCATCCGCAGTGACATTCCCGGTAAAAAGCTTCTCTCCATGCTGATTATCATCCCGTACATGATCCCGTCGTGGTGCAAGTCCATGTCGTGGCTGGCGGTCTTCCGCAACGCAAGAAGCGGTTCGCTCGGGTTATTGTCCGGCATGGGACTCAACATTCCGGACTGGCTGGCCTACGGACCGATCTCGATCATTCTGGTCATGTGCTTGCACTACTACGCGTTCTCCTACATCATGGTATCCGGATCGCTGCGCAGTGTGAACAGCGAGCTGGAGGAGATGGGCGAGATTCAGGGCGCGAGCAAGGTGCAGATATTGAAAAGCATTACGCTACCGCTGGTTATGCCGTCGGTGCTGTCTGCAACGATCATGACGCTGTCAAAGTCCATCGGTTCTTACGGCGTGGCTGCAAACCTCGGCAACCGCATCGGTTACTTTACGCTGGCAACCAAGATGAAAGAATTCATCAACAGCGGTCCGGTCGGCGTGGGCTACTGCATGAGCTTGCTCTTGATCGTCATGGCGTCGGGCATTATCTTCGCCAATCAGCGCATGATTGGTACAAGAAAATCCTACGAAACTATGGGCGGCAAGGGCACAAGACACAGCGCAATGCCGCTTGGTAAAGCAAAGGTGCCGCTTTTGATCTTCCTTGTGGTCTTCCTTGTGATCGCCATGGTGCTGCCAATGTTCGTGCTGGTTATGGAAACCTTCCAAAAGACAACCGGCGCAGGCTACGGGTTATCAAATTTGACCTTGTATAACTGGATCGGGGAGACGGATATGGCAAGCCAGACCATCCACTATCCGGGCATCTTCCGCAACAGCGAGTTTATGCATGCTTTGGGCAACACCGTGAAGCTGACGCTGATCGCCTCGATCATCACGGCATTTTGCGGACAGTTCCTGGGCTACATCAGCTCCCGCGGCCGTGGCAAATGGTACGGCAGTCTGACTGAACAGCTGGTCTTTGTTCCATACCTCATGCCGGGCGTGGCGTTCTCTGCCATCTATCTGGCCATGTGGTCAGTGCAGCGCGGACCGATTCCCTCCCTGTACGGAACCTTTACGCTCATTGTGCTGGTCAGTGTGGTCAAACACTTCCCGTTTGCAAGTCGCGCCGGTACAGCAAACATGATGCAGATCGGCGTGGAGCTGGAGGAAGCAGCCGACATTGAGGGCGCAAGCTTCTGGCGGCGCATGGGCAAGATCGTCATTCCGCTTGCAAAGCAGGGCTTCATTTCCGGCTTTATGCTGGTGTTTATCTCCATCGCCAAAGAGCTGGACCTGATTGTTATCCTGATGACGCCGAACACCAGAACGCTCTCGTATCTGTCGTTCCAGTATTCGCGCGACGGTCTGCCGCAGATGGCGGACGCGATCTCCGTCTGCGTGCTGGCATTTGTTCTCATCTCTTACCGTATCGCCAATCACTTTGGCGCTGATATTGGCAAGAGCTGGGGCTAATGCAAAAGAACCGACAACCAATAACAACCATTTGCCAGAAAGGAAATCACCATGAGCAGAATCGAATTGCAGCATATTGATAAAT
>CAZWUK010000095.1:0-6768 GCA_964636685.1 uncultured Oscillospiraceae bacterium | reverse complement strand
TTTTCCCCGAAATCAATTATGATGACGTGGATAAGGTTCGCGGTATGAACATCGTGTTCGTAACGAGCGCAAAGACGGACGAAGAAGCGAAGGCATTGCTGTCCCTGATGGGTATGCCCTTCGTTCAGGCCTGAGAAGGAGGATTCACATGGCTAAGACAAGCATGAAACTCAAGCAACAGCGCGAGCCGAAGTACAGCACCCGTGCGTACACCCGCTGCCGCATTTGCGGCCGTCCGCACTCTGTGCTTCGTAAATATGGCGTCTGCCGTATTTGCTTCCGCGAAATGGCGTACAAGGGAGAAATCCCCGGCGTACGTAAAGCAAGCTGGTAAAGGAGGAAACGACCATGACAGATACTATTGCCGATATGCTCACAAGAATCCGCAACGCTCTGGTTGCAAAGCATGAGACGGTCGACGTGCCCGCTTCCTCCACCAAGAAGGCGATCGCGGAGATCCTTGTCAAAGAGGGTTACATCAAGGGCTTTGAGGTTCTGGAGGACGGTGTCAAAAAGACCATCCGCATCCAGCTCAAATACGGTCAGAACAAGCAAAAAGTCATCGTTGGCATCAAGCGTATTTCCCGTCCGGGTCTGCGCGTCTATGCCCGCAAGGCCGAAGTTCCCAAGGTGCTTGGCGGACTGGGAATTGCGATTCTGTCCACTTCGCGCGGCGTTATGACCGACCGCGAAGCAAGAAAGATCGGAGTCGGCGGCGAAGTGCTCGCCTACGTCTGGTAAGACAATATTAAACGGAGGAAATACAATGTCTCGAATCGGAAAACTTCCGGTCAGCATTCCTGGCGGAGTGACAATTACGGTTGACAGTGCGAATCTTGTCACCGTAAAAGGCCCTAAGGGCACGCTTTCGACCAAGATCTCGCCGGACATGATCGTTGAGCAGGACAACGGCGTTTTGAACGTCAAGCGCCCGAGCGACGACAAGCGCCATCGCGCGCTCCACGGCCTCACGCGCACGCTCATCAACAACATGGTGATTGGTACCACGACCGGCTATTCCAAGAATCTGGACGTCGTCGGCGTCGGTTACAGAGCGCAGGTACAGGGCAGCAAACTCACGCTCAACGTCGGATATTCCCATCCCGTTGAAATCAACGCGCCCGACGGCATCAGCTTTGCCACCCCGACCCCGAACAAGATCGTGGTCAGCGGTATTGACAAACAGCTGGTCGGTCAGATCGCAGCCAACATCCGCGCGGTTCGCGAGCCGGAACCTTACAAGGGCAAGGGCATTCGCTATGAGAACGAGTACGTTCGCCGCAAGGAAGGCAAAACCGGTAAATAAGCAAGGAAGGAGTGACGAAAGATGTTTTCTAAGATTGATAAGAACGCGATCCGTTCGGCTCGTCATGATCGTCAGCGCAAGAAGATCAGCGGCACACCCGAGCGCCCGAGACTCAATGTCTATCGCAGCACGAACCACATCTATGCGCAGATCATCGACGATACCGTCGGCAACACCTTGGTCGCTGCTTCCACGATGGATGCAGAAATCAAGGGCAGTAGCGACGACAAGAGCAAAGTCGAACAGGCCAAGCTCGTCGGCGAACTGGTAGGCAAGAGAGCTCTGGAGAAGGGCGTCAAAGAGGTCGTTTTCGACCGCGGCGGCTACCTGTACACAGGGCGTATCGCGGCGCTGGCTGAAGGCGCACGCAAGGCCGGGCTGGATTTCTAAGGAGGAAACGAAATGCAAAACAACAGAAGATTTGAAAGAGAACCCTCTGAGTTCAAAGAACGCCTGGTCTCCATCAACCGTGTTGCCAAGGTCGTCAAGGGCGGTAAAAACTTCCGCTTTACGGCGCTCATGGTCGTTGGCAATGAAAAGGGTAAGGTTGGCGTAGGACTCGGCAAGGCCGCTGAAATTCCGGAAGCCGTCCGTAAGGGCGTCGAGGATGCAAAGCGCCATATGGTCGAGGTTTCCCTCGTCGGAACCACGATCCCCCATCAGGTGGAAGGCAGATTCGGCAAAGGTCATGTTCGCATGCTTCCCGCCGAAGAAGGTACTGGCGTTATTGCCGGCGGCCCCGCCCGTGCAGTGCTTGAGATGGTTGGCATCAAGGATATTCGTACGAAGTCCTTCGGTTCCAACAACCCCTCCAACTGCGTCAAGGCGACGATCGACGGACTGACCCAGCTGCGCACTGCCGAGCAGGTCGCAAAGCTTCGCGGTAAGACTGTCGAAGAAATTTTGGACTGAGGAGGCGCTGAAAAATGGCGAAGAAAGCAACGGAAAAGCAGCTCAAGATCACGCTCGTCAAGAGCAGGATCGGCGCTTTGAAGGATCAGCAGGCAACTTGCGACGCGCTGGGTCTGCATAAGATCAACAGCGTCACCATGCAGCCTGACAATGCAGCAACCCGCGGCAAGGTTTTCAAAGTAAAGCACCTTGTCAAGGTTGAAGAAGTCTAACGGGAGGAGCGAGGTAACATGAAACTTCACGAATTACAGCCCGCCCCCGGTTCGGTCACGTCCCCGAAGCGTGTCGGTCGCGGCACGGGCTCCGGCATGGGCAAGACCTCTACAATGGGTCACAAGGGCCAAAAAGCCCGCAGCGGAAGCAAGAAGAACGGTTTTGAAGGCGGTCAGATGCCGCTTGCACGCCGTCTGCCCAAGCGCGGATTTGTCAACATCTTTGCAAAAGAATACAGCATCATCAATATTTCCGACCTGAACGGGTTGGAGGACGGAACCTGCGTTACTGCTGAACTGCTGAAAAAGCAGGGCATCATCAGCAAAATCGAAAAAAACGGCCTCAAGGTTTTGGGCGGCGGCGAGCTGACGAAGAAACTGGACGTTAAAGCGGCGAAGTTCTCTCAATCTGCTCTTGCGGCGATCAAAGCGGCAGGCGGTAGTGTTGAGGTGATTTCCTGATGTTTAAGACGTTCGTCAACGCATTCAAGATCAAGGACATCCGTAAAAAGATGCTGATTACGCTCTTTTTGATCGTAATCTACCGCCTTGGCTGCTTTATCCCGATTCCCGGTGTCAACACTGGGCTATTGAAGCAGGCGGTCGAGAGTTATGACATTCTCGGATTCCTCGATCTTCTGACCGGTAGTTCGTTCTCGCAGTTTACGCTGTTTGCAATGGGCATTTCACCGTACATCACGGCGTCCATTATTTTGCAGCTCCTGACGATTGCGATCCCGTCACTGGAACGGCTGAGCAAGGAAGAGGATGGCCGCGCGAAAATCGAAGCCATCACCCGTTATACCGGTATTGGTCTTGCCATGGTGCAGTCCATCGGTATCTTCGTGGGTCTGGAGGGTTCCGCAGCCGCGGGTACCTCCTATCTTGCAAGCAACCTGCCGAGTTGGATGGCGCTTGCCGTAATTGGCATCTGCGCAACCGCCGGCACGGCGATCCTGATGTGGCTGGGCGAGCGTATTACCGAAAACGGCATCGGCAACGGTATTTCTCTGTTGATCTTTGCCTCTATCGTTTCCCGCGTTGTGCCTGCGTTTATTGGATGGATTACACAGCTTGTGACGGGTGTCATGCCGGTTTGGGCATTCCTGTGCCTGATCGTGCTGATCGTCGGGCTCATTACGCTGGTTGTCCATGTGGATAACGCACAGCGCAGAATCCCCGTGCAGTATGCAAAGCGGGTCGTCGGCAGAAAGATGTACGGTGGTCAGAGCACGTTCTTGCCCATCAAGGCAAACGCGAACGGCGTTCTGCCCCTGATCTTTGCCATGACCTTCATCCAGTTCCCGGGCATGATCGCCCAGTTCTGGCCGTCGAGCGGATTCTACAAGTTCTATAACACTTACCTCGGCAGCACCTCTGTGGTATACTTCCTTGTATACGCGCTGCTGATCGTCGGTTTCGGGTTCTTCTACTCCTCGATTACGTTCAATCCGATCGAGATGTCGAAAAACCTCCAGCAGAACGGCGGCTTCATCTCCGGTATTCGCCCGGGCAAGCCGACCAGCGACTATCTGGCAAAGATCAGCAGCCGCCTGACGATGTTTGGCTCGCTGTTCCTTGCGGTGATCGCGATTCTGCCGACGCTTGCGATGACGGGACTTGGACAGACCTCCGCTTTTGGCGCTACCAGCGTACTGATTATGGTCAGCGTTGCGCTGGAGACCACCGATCAGCTGGAATCCCATATGCTCATGCGGCATTACAAGGGATTCCTGAACTAACGGAGAAATGACATGAAGCTGATTTTCTTGGGCCCGCCAGGTGCGGGAAAAGGCACACAGGCCGAACGGATCGCACAGGAATTTGAGATTGCTCACATTTCCACGGGTGATATGCTGCGCGCCGAGATGCGCAACGAAACGGAGCTGGGCAAAGCGGCAAAGGGATTTATCCAGCGCGGCGAGCTTGTTCCGGACGATGTCATCATCGGCATGGTCGAAGGTCGAATCCAGGCGCCTGACTGCAAGAACGGCTTTCTCTTCGACGGTTTTCCCCGGACGGTCGCACAGGCCGACGCATTGTCGGTCATCTGCGACATTGACGCCGTCGTCAACATCGACGTGCCTTTTGAACGGCTGGTGAACCGCATCAGCGGTCGCCGGATGTGTCCGGATTGCGGGGCTGCATACCATGTGGCGACGTATTCGGATGACAAATGTCAAAAGTGCGGCGCGGCGCTGTATCAGCGCGATGACGATAAGGCGGAAACAGTGCAAAACCGCTTGACTGTCTACTCCCAACAAACGCAGCCGCTCATCGATTACTATGCCGCGAAGCATTTGCTCGCTACCGTAAACGGCGATCAGCCGATCGATACGGTTCGAGACGAGATTATGGCGGCGCTGGTAGAAGAATGAGCCAAATTACGATCAAATCCTCCTCCGATATCGTTCGGATGGAGGCTGCCGGCAGGATTGTCGAGGAGACGCTGAATCTCCTCGGCAAAGCCTGCTGTGCCGGTGTCACAACGCAGGAGCTTGACCGCATCGCGGCGGATTATATCAAAAGCCGCGGCGCAAAGGCGTCGTTTCTTGGATATGAAGGGTATCCCGCCAGCATCTGCACCTCTGTAAATGAGCAGGTTGTGCACGGGATTCCCGGGAAATATCGGCTCAAGGATGGCGACGTCATCGGATGCGACGTCGGCGCGGTCAAGGACGGATTCCATGGAGACGCCGCAAGGACGTTTCTGATCGGAAACGTTGACAAGGCGACCGCGGAGCTGGTGCGAGTGACAAAGCAGTGCTTTTTTGAGGCGTTGCGGTTTTGCCGGGTTGGCTATCGTCTGGGTGATATCGGCGCCGCTGTTGAGACTTATGCGCAAGCGCATGGTTACGGCGTGGTGAAGGAACTGGTTGGACATGGGATCGGACGCAACATGCACGAGCCGCCGGATGTCCCCAATTTCGGAACGTCCGGACACGGTATCCGACTGGAAAAGGGTATGACCATTGCCATCGAGCCGATGATAAATCTCGGAACGGCGGACGTGGTACAGCTCTCTGACGGATGGACGGTGGAGACCGCAGACCAAAAGCCTTCGGCACACTATGAAAACACCGTACTGATTACCGACGGCGATCCGGTGCTTCTGACGCTTCACGAGGTGACGGTATGAGTGAGAGCCCGCTGGGTCAAGTGGCAGTATCCAAGGCAGGACGAGATCAGGGCAGAGCGTTTCTGATCGTCGGCGTCGCGGACGAAGCGCATGTTTTCCTTTGCGATGGCGTGCTGCGGAAGCTGGATCGACCGAAAAAGAAAAAGCTTAAGCATCTCCGGATTGAACCCGTTTGCGCGGAGCAGATTCGGGAGAAGCTGAACGAGGGCAGCAGGATTTTCGACGCGGAGATTCGCAAACAGCTGATTACCCTCGGTTACAATTTGGATCGACAGGAAGTAGGAGGGATAGATTGTCAAAGCAAGACATGATTGAAGTGGAAGGCGTCATTTCCGAAGCCTACCCGAATGCAATGTTCGAGGTCAAGCTCCAGAATGGGCACAAAATCCTCGCCACGATTTCAGGCAAGCTGCGGATGAACTTCATCCGCATCCTGCCGGGCGACAAGGTAACTGTGGAGCTGTCCCCATATGATTTAACCCGCGGCCGCATTACGTGGCGCGGCAAGAACTGATTGGAAACATTCGAAAGGAGAAACACCCATGAAAGTCAGACCGTCTGTGAAGCCTATTTGCGAGAAGTGCAAGATCATCAAACGTAAAGGCCGCGTCATGGTTATTTGCGAGAATCCGAAGCATAAGCAGAAGCAGGGCTAAGCAAAAAAATGACCTGTCGGGCGGCTGGTGCGCAAGGCGCACTTCCGGCAGGGTGTAATATAAAAGAACAAAATTTTTACGGAGGAAAAGGAACAATATGGCACGTATTGCTGGCGTAGACCTTCCCAGAGACAAGCGTATTGAGATCGGTTTGACCTATATCTATGGCATCGGTCAAAAGACGGCTTCGGAGATCATCGCAGCGACCGGCGTCGATCCCGATATTCGTGTGCGCGATATGTCGGAAGCAGATGTCAACAAGCTGAGAGAGTATATCGACCACAACGTCAAAGTTGAGGGTGATTTGAGACGTGAGATCTCAATGAACATTAAGCGGCTGATCGAGGTTGGCTGCTATCGCGGCGTTCGCCACCGCAAGAGCCTGCCCGTTCGCGGACAGAGCACCAAGCAAAACGCCAGAACCCGCAAGGGCCCCAAGCGCACGCAGGGCGGAAAGAAAAAGTAAGGAGGTAGCGAAAGATGGCAAAAGCAACGATAAAAAAGGCTGCGACACGCAAGCGTCGTGAGAAGAAGAACATCGAG
>CAZWUK010000094.1:0-7725 GCA_964636685.1 uncultured Oscillospiraceae bacterium | reverse complement strand
ATAGAAGAACCAATCATGTTGCCACATGCCTCTTTTTGCCAAGCTTTTTCTGCAGAGAAAAAGCGGGAGAGGCGGAGAATGAGAAGAATGAGGAACGACCCATGAAATTAGGAGTAATCGGACTGCCGAACGTCGGCAAGAGCACATTGTTCAATGCCATCACCAAAGCGGGCGCGCAGGCGGCAAACTACCCGTTCTGTACGATCGAGCCAAACGTGGGTATGGTGGCCGTGCCGGACGAACGTCTGGACGTCCTGGCAGGAATGTACGATCCAAAGAAGCTGACGCCGACCACGATCGAGTTTGTGGATATTGCGGGGCTGGTGCGCGGCGCGAGCCGTGGCGAAGGGCTGGGCAACAAGTTTCTGTCGCACATCCGCGAGGTAGATGCGATTGTGCATGTCGTGCGCTGCTTTGACGATCCAAACGTCGTGCATGTAGACGGCAGCGTCGATCCGGTACGGGACGTGGAAACCATCGAGCTGGAGCTGGTTTTTGCGGACTTGGAAACGGTAGAAAAGCGGATTGACCGCACAAAAAAGCTTGCAAAATCCGGCGATAAGGCGCTGCTTTGTGAAATTGCGCTGCTGGAGCGGATCAAGGCGCAGCTGGAGAGCGGCAAAGCCGTGCGCAATATGGAGTTTAGCGACGAGGAAGAAGCCGCGGTGCGCTCGATGTTCCTTCTGACGGCGAAGGCGGTGATCTATGTGGCGAACGTTTCTGAGGACGATCTTGGCAAGCCGCAGAACGAACATGTCAAGGCGCTTTATGCGCGCGCGGCGGCGGAGGGTGAGGAAGCGCTGACCATTTGTGCCAGAATCGAGGAGGAGATTGCGGAGCTGGACGACGATGAAAAAAAAGCGTTTCTTTCCGAGATGGGAATTTCAGAATCAGGTCTTGACCAATTGGTAAAAGCGTGCTATCGTTTGTTAGGTTTGATTAGCTTCCTCACCGCGGGCCCCAAAGAGGTGCGCGCGTGGACGATTGTGAAGGGAACCAAGGCCCCGCAGGCAGCCGGCAAGATCCATACGGATTTTGAACGCGGCTTCATCCGGGCGGAGATTGTTGCGTATGAAACGCTCCTGGAATATAAGACCATGCAGGCGTGTAAGGAAAAGGGGCTGGTTCGCTCCGAAGGCAAGGACTATGTGATGCAGGACGGAGACATTACGGAATTTCGGTTTAACGTTTGACGGGTCGGGCGCCCGAACTCGCAGCGACGCCGTCAGAATGTTCCGCAGGCGCGGATTTGTGTGCGCGTGCCATCGGAGCGCGCCCATTCGCTGACTGAACAGGCGAACGAAGCCGTTTGTCTGTTTTTTTTCGCCCAAAGGCGTTGGATTCGGCGGTTTTTTTAGAAAAAAGCAGACCGGAGTTCCAAGCGCGAGGGATGCGACCATATTGAACGAGGTGAAGAAACGCCTGCCAAAAGCGGGAAAAAGTCAAAAGAAAAAGACAAAGCGCCCGAGGAGCGCCCTTGCCGATGAGTAGAGAGAAGCGGCTGACGCAGTGAAAAATGACGAAAGCGATTCCGGCGGCGCAAAGAAAATACAGAATATGGTGTAACTATTAACAAACGGTGAAATTGACCGAACAACGGTCTGAAACAGGAACAAGTATGATAAAATGCCAGAAAAAAGGCAAGGTGGGGACAAACATGCGAAAAATCGTTGCGAAGCTCATCGCTTTTGCAGCGGCGTTCACGGCGATTTTTTCTGTCGCGCGGCAGGACGCGCTGGCAGACGGTCAGTCCGTGCGCGTTGCGCTCTCCATCGGCTCGGTCACGCGGGTATCGGTAACGCTTTCCGGCGCTTACCGGATCGGGGATATATTAGTACAGGATGGAACGCTGACGGTGCAGGTGCAAAACGGCGCTGTGACGCTGCTGCATTCCGCGGCAGGCAAGGTCGCCACGGACGTTCAGATCCTGATCGCGCCCGAAAACGAGGAGAATACCTTCAGCCTCAGCAACAGCCGTTACGGCCTGTGCAGCTATCGCGGTGAGCTGCTGCTGGGTCTGACGCAGCAGGGCTATCTGGAAGCGGTGAATCAGGTCTGCATGCTCGATTACCTCTGCGGCGCCGTCGCTTCCGCCGTGCAGAGCGATATGCCGGAGGAGGCGATCAAGGCGCAGGCCGTCGCCATCAAGGGACTGACGCTGACAAGCTTCGATCCGTCCGCTGCGTCGGATGTGACCGACACGTCGCTGCACCAGATCTATACCGGGATTTCGAGCGGAGCAGAAGCGGTCTATGCGGCGGTGAATGCCGTTGCGGATCAAACGCTGTCCTATAACGGAACGCCCGTCAAGAGTTACTTTTGCATCGCAAACGGGGGGCAAACGCTGACGCCCGCCATGCGCTGGGGTGAAACGGCGGGGGCCGGCGTGTTTGACATGCGCTACGACCCGTATGATCTTGCCGGCGCGTCGGATACGCTGGTGCTGCGACTTACGGAGAACCCTTCCGAAATGCCCGAAGCGCTGTATTCCGCGTTTTTGGACTATGCGCGGGAGCAGGATCCGAGCATCGCCGCTTTAACCGGGCTGAATGCGGTGGAGGGCTATTTTTCCGCCGATTCACGCACGGGCACGGATACCGCGCCCAATGAGCGCGCGCCGCAGGAGCGTGCGGTGGCCGTATTCCAAGCGGAAACCGAGGACGGTCAGACCGCGCAGGCGGAGATCACATTTTCGCTCTATGCGCTGATGGAGCAGGGCGCAGTCGGCGCATCCGGCGCAAACGTGTGGTACGTACACCCCTTGCAGCCGGACGGCATCTGGGAGCTGGTCTACGCGACCTCCGACGGACATCGCGTGGGCATGAGCCAGCGCGGTATGACCGAGATGGCGCGG
This sequence comes from uncultured Oscillospiraceae bacterium, assembly GCA_964636685.1. Taxonomy (GTDB): domain Bacteria; phylum Bacillota; class Clostridia; order Christensenellales; family CAG-138; genus CAZWUK01. The sequence continues at coordinate 4,871 of CAZWUK010000094.1, read as the reverse complement.
CAGGGCTTTACCTATGCGGATATCCTGGCGTTTTATTATCCAGGCGCGACCTTGACCACAGACCCCGCCGTTGTCGAGACGCCGCAGCCGTCCGAAGCACCGGCGCAGACGGAAGGGACGCCGGAAACGACGCAGCCCGGCGCGACGGAAGAAGCTGCCGCGACCGCAACGCCTTCGCCGCGACCGGACAAGACGCCGGAGACGACGACTGTCGTGATTGCGCCAACAGCAACGCCGACGCAGAAGCCGCCGCAGGACAAAACCATCTGGCAGCTCCTGTTTGGATGGTTGTTTGGAAACTGAGCGATATAGCATTCTTACAAAAAAAGACCGGCTTCAAAAAAATCCCCGCGCGCCGTTGTGTGAGCGGGGATTTTACTGTGCCGGAGCCACAGAATTGCGCTGTATGCCGTGGGTAAATAAAAACCGTGCAAAACACAGCCTGCACGGCGGCGATTAACCGGGTCGAATACGCGGCAGGTTCCACTTGAAGATCGTCGCGAGCATGCGGATCAGCACCACGACGCCGGCGCCTGCCGTGACGGCGACGATTTCCTGTACGTTGAAATACATCAGCGTATAGTACAGGAGCGCGCCAACGGTCGCCGCCAGCGCGTAAACGCGCTTTTGCAGCACCATGGGGATCTCCCCGACCAGCTTGTCGCGTATCAGACCGCCGCCCACGCCCGTAATCGTCCCAACAAATACCGCGAGAAAGGGATTGTTGAAAAAACCGCTGTTGATGGCGGCGTTCACCCCGACGATGACGAATATCCCAAGCCCGATCGCGTCCAGCACATTGATGACCGGATTGAGCTTTTCGATGCGTGACGGGAACTTGTCCCCCATGCAATATGCCACGATAAAGCTCAGAACGCTGGTGCCGATCGCGACAATGGCGTACACGGGCTTTTGAAACAGCATCGGCGGCAGTACGCCGAGGCAAATGTCGCGCAGCACGCCTCCGCCCACGGCGGTAACGGTTCCAAGCACGACCACGCCGAGAATATCCAGCTGTTTTTTGATGCCCGACATCACGCCCGAAAGCGCAAACGCCACCGTACCGATCATCTCCACGACAAATATGATCGTGGACATATCCTCCGCCACGCTGCTACCTCCAAAAAATCAGTCGAGCACGATGCTCTTGCGTTTGCCGTGCTTGTCCAGCGGATACTCGCGCACACGGTTGACATAGTCGAGACTGACGACGTCGGTCTGCCCCGCGAGCGTGCGGATCACCAGCCAATTGTCCTCCACACTTTCGATCGTGCCGGAGATCTGTCCGCTGCCCATGGAAAAATAAATCAGGCAGTCTTTTCCGAGAAAACGATCCATCACACTGCTCATTGTAAAATTCTCCTTTTCAAGGCGTTTTTTATAAAGCCTGCGCAGCTGCATCATGACCGCCGCGCGATGGCGCTTGGACAGCCATATCAGCCAAAGCAACAGCAGCAGGCTAACGGTCAAGGTGTAGGTCATTCGGACGCCTCCTTGCGCAACGGTACGGCGCGGTCAAGCACGGTCAAAATCACCAGCAGCGCCACAAAGCACAGAATCACAAACGGCGGCAGGAAATTGAAGCCGTAGCGTCCCGCGATCAATCCGAAAATCGGCGGCATGAGCGAACAGCCCACGTAAGAGGCCGCCATCTCATAGCCGATCACCTGCTGCGAAACCGCGCGCCCAAACCGAAGCGGGGTCATGTGGACAAGGTTCGGGAATACCGGCCCAGCGCCAAGTCCAATGAGGATCAGTCCGACAAGCTGCGTCCAGGGGGCAAGCGGCAAAATGAGCAGCGCTGCGCCAAATATCGCGGTGCCGATGCCCGCATAGACCAGCGACATGGGTGAAACGCGTATGGCGGCAAAGCCGCTGGCGAGCCGCCCGCCCATGATGCCGAAGAAGAACACGGAGCTCCATGCCGCCGCGGTCGCCGCGTCCAGTCCGCGCACCTGCACCAGATAGCTTGACGCCCAAAGCCCCACGCTCATCTCTCCGGCGCAGTAGACAAGCAGGCACAGCATCGAGGCGACGACGCCCGTGCGGTGGAGCACCGGCTTTCGGTCGGCGCGATCCGGCTCCGGCTCCGGGGCGTCTCCGCCAAGCTTTTTCCAGAGCGGCAACGCAATAAACATGGCCAGTACCAGCGCCCACTGGATACACGAAAGGATGCGATAGCCGCCGCGCCAGCCGCCGCCGGTGCTGATCGACAGCGAAAGAAGGATTGGGCCCATGGTTGCGCCTACGCCCCAGAAGGCGTGTAAAAAGCTCATGTTGCTCGCCGAGTAATGCAGCGAGACATAGTTGTTGAGCGCCGCGTCAATCGCGCCGCCGCCCAGCCCCAGCGGGAGCGCCAGCAGGCAAAAAAACAGCATCCGGTCGGAAAAGGAAAACCCGAGCAGCGCGCCGGCAGTCAGCATGACGCTGCACAAAACCACGCGGCCGGTTCCGAACCGCTTGATGGCATAGGTGCTGAACAGGCTCGAGATCACGGTACCGATCGTAACGACCATGGAAATAAAGCCGGCGCTGCTCACGGACGCGCCGATTTCTATATGCAGCACAGGCCATGCGGCTCCCAGTACGGAATCCGGCAGGCCCAGGCTGATGAAGCCCAGATAAATGATGATAAGCAGTAACGTTGCCAAGGAAGCCTCCATGCGCAATAGGTTTGCGCTTCTATTCTATACAAAATCCCGCCGGGTTGCAATCACGCGAGAGCGAACAGCGCGAAAATAGCAAAAATCCCATGTCAAGGCACATCGTACAATAAAAAAGGTTTTTTTACAACATTGGAAGGATTTCCCAATGGGAACGCCCCATAAAACCGCGTTGTCCTCCACAGAATACCCGTGTACGAATCGGAGGTTTTTTTGTGAAAAAATGGACGCTCACGCTGGCAATACTCGGGGTGATCGGACTTTGCGCGCTGCTGCGGCAGCTGTACATCATTTACTATGCGCCCAACGACGCTTTTTCTACGCCCGCGCCGGTGGCGGACGCCGTGACAACGCCAAAGCCTACGCCGTCTCAGCGCGATCTTCTCGCGGCGGAACAGGGCGAGCTTTTGATGCAGGCGGACAAGGACTTTATGCAAAACCGCGTCAACATCCTGCTGGTCGGGTTTGACGAAAGCCCGGAGCGCGACGAATCGAACAGCGAGGTTTACCGTGATGAAAAAAACAATTTTCGCTCCGACGTGCTCATGCTGGCGGCAGTGGATTTTGGCGAAAACACGCTGCATCTGATCTCCATTCCACGGGACACCTATACGCCCATCTACGGCACGCGCGGACGGTATAAGATCAACGCCGCGTTTGCCAAGGGCGGCGCCGCCGCGGGAGATGGCTTCCTTTATGCAAAAAAGACCGTCGAAATGCTCATGGGCGTTCCGATCGATTACTATGCCGGTGTGAACATGGCGGGCATGAAGGCGCTTGTGGACGCCATGGGCGGGGTGGATTACGACGTGGACGTGGAGATCAAGCTCAACGGCCGCGTGCTGAAACCCGGCTATCAGCACCTGACCGGACAGCAGGCGCTGGACTATTGCCGCGCGCGCAAGGGCATTTCCACGGACACGGGGCGTAACGACCGCCAGCAGCGGATGCTGGTAGCCCTATTCAAAAAGCTCAAGGAGCAGAATATGCTCTATTCCCTGCCCAAGCTGTTTTCCGCGGTGAAGGACGATCTTTATACCGATCTCAGCGTGTCACAGGTGGCGGCGCTTGCCGCCTTCGGGCTGCGGCTGCCGGTGGACGGCATCCGGCGCTCCACGCTGGAGGGGGAGTATGTTTCAAACGTCTACAATGCTTCCTATTATGTCCTGTCCAATCAAAAGCTCGTTCGCCTTGTCAGAGAGGAGTTTGGAATTACGATCAAGCGCGACAGCAAGTACGATGTTGCGACCGTGAAACGGGACAAGGAGGCCGCCATCGCAAAGGCGAAGCTCGAGGAGGAAAAACGCAAGCAGGAGGAAGCGGAGAAGCTGCGGCAGGAATTGGGCGACGGCTCGATCCCCACGGGAACGGACGGCATGGAGTCATTGAGAGAGGCACTCCGCGCCCCGCTGGAGCGCGCGCGCCAGCAGCTGGATTACGCAATCGAAAGCGGCGCGGACGAGAACGAGATCCGCCGGCGTCTGCATGAATTCATGGTCGCGTGGAAACAGTATGAGGACGCCGTGCAAAATCCGTGAAGCATCACACTTACAACATATTTTTGACAAACCGCGCCATAATATGAAACACCTATTGACATAATCCTACAATATGGTATTGTTTTTAAAAAAGGAGTAACGTTTTATGGCAATTGCAGCACTAATTTGCGGAATCCTCGGTATCGTGGGTGGATTTATTCCTGTAGTCCAATACTTCACGTTCGTTCTGTCCATTCTCGGCATCATATTCGGCGTAAAGGCGCGCAAGGAAATCAGCGATAAACGCGGTCTTGCAACAGCTGGAATGATCTGCGGAATCGTGGGCGCGGCAGTCAGCGGTATTGGCGCGATCTGCGCACTTTGCGCGATTGGCTCTCTGGGCGCGCTGGGCGCTTCCATGTCGGGCATGTAAGACGCACCGCTCGAATTGATTCATTGTTTTTCCGCACCAGCTTCTATTTCGGGAGCTGGTGCATTGTAAATATAAGCGCAATGCACGCCTGAACAGCAGGACTGCGCCGGTATTTTCCTTGTGAACGATGGAAAGTAACGCCCATGGACGTTGCTCAGTCTGTCGAAAACCCTTTGTTTTTCGACAGGGCAACTGTTTCTTGCCTAAAACCCCGCGGGTTTCCGGGCGGCAAGAAACACAGGGAAACCGCCCGAAATCGGGCGATCCGTTGCGGCGAATGAATCGCCGCAGCCGGAA
>CAZWUK010000093.1:0-7785 GCA_964636685.1 uncultured Oscillospiraceae bacterium | reverse complement strand
ATAAAATTGAACGGGCTGAACGGGCGCTATCCTGCGGTGCCTGCGCCGCAGACGGTGCAGTCCGAATTTTTCCGTACCGAGATCTTTTGCAGGGACAGGTCGTGCCCGTCGTAATAGAGAATTCGGTTTGGGACAGGATTGCGCCGTCCCATCAGCAGCGTCAGCGCAAGCTGGGCTTCTAACGAGGCGATCAGCGACACGACCGGCGCAAAGGAAAGCGGATGCGGCTGCCTTGTTACGGCGCTGTCTCCATAGATACATTGCAGACATGCTGTTTTTCCGGGCTCTACCACCAGCGCTCTCCCAAAGTAGCCGTCCACGCCGCCGTCGATCAGGCTTTTTCCCAGCAGGCAGCAGGCTTCGTTGACCGCAAGCCTTGAAACGAGCGAATCGACCGCCAGAATGACCAGATCGTAGGAAGCGGCAAGCGCCGCCGCATTTTCACAGGTGATGCTGATCGGGTACGGCTCTATCGTGCCGCACGGGTAAAATGCCGAGAGCTGCCGGACGGCGGCCAGCGCCTTTTTCTGCCCAACGTCTGCCGGTGTATAAAGAAACTGTCGGTTGAGATTGGACAGCGATACGACGTCGCCGTCGGCAATTCCCAATCTTCCCACACCGGCGCCGGCCAGACAGTACAGCGCCGTAGAGCCAAGACCGCCCGCACCGACGACGAGGACAGAGGCGTCCAGCAGGCGCTGCTGCCCGTCCTCGCCGATCTCCGGGATGGGGAGCTGGCTCTCAAAACGCGAAAAGTATTGCGCGCCGATCATTTCTTTTCACGAATCCGGTCGATGACGCGCCCCAACTCGACTTCGTTCCACAATACGGGGCAGGGATAGATGGGATTGGCTTCCTGCATGGCCCAGCGTATCATCTGAGGGATGTCCCGATCCTGAATCATATCGAATTTTTCCTGAATGTTCATATCGCGGTTCATTCGCCGGATTTCCAAAATGAATTTCTCCGCTTTTTCCTGATCGCTGCCGCCCGTTATGCCAACGGCGTCGGCAAGCCGCGCGAGCTTTTTATGGACGGCCGGGCCAAATTCCTCCATCACATACGGCAATATCACGGCGTTTGCAAGCCCGTGGGGAACGCCGTACAATCCGCCGAGCGTATGCGCAATGGCATGTACGTAACCGACGCACGCGCGTGTAAAGGCGGCGCCTGCAAAGAAGGATGCCCGCAGCATATTCTGACGGGCTTCCATGTCGCTGCCGTCGGCATACGCTTTTTCCAAATTGGAGAATATCAGCCGTACTGCGTCCACGGCAAGCCGATCGGTGTATTTGGGCGCATAGCGGTTGGTATACGCTTCTACCGCGTGGGTTAAAGCGTCCATGCCCGTTGTAGAAGTGATATGCTTCGGCAGTCCCGTGGTCAGCTCGGGGTCGAGTACCGCGTATAACGGGATCAGGCACAGGTCGTTGATGGCGTACTTATGGCGCGTGCTGCGGTCGGTGACAACGGCGGCGATGGTGGTTTCCGAACCCGTGCCGGCAGTGGTCGGCACAGCAAACAGCGGCGGAAGCTTTTTGAGAACCTTCAAGACGCCGCCCATTCTGGAGATGCTCTGCTTCGGCTTGACGATCCGCGCACCCGCCGCTTTGGCGCAGTCCATCGAGGAGCCGCCGCCAAGGGCGACAAGCCCCTGACAGTCGTTTTCCAAATACATTTTCCGGGCGGCTTCGATGTTTTCAATGGAGGGATTGGGTTCTACGCCGTCAAAGACCGTATAAGCCACGCCGGCCTCCCGAAGCGCGGCAAACAGACCTTCGCCCAGACCGATTTTCATCAGCGTGGCGTCGGTAACGACCAATACTTTGTTGATGCTGTGGCTTCGAATAACGGAAGGAAGCTTTTTGACCGCACCCGGGCCTTCAATCAGCTTGGGTTGATGCCATGGCAAAAGGTATTCGACGCGTGTGAAAATGAATTGGAAAATATGATACCAGATTTTTTGCAGAGTCCATTTCATGACAGAGCCTCCCTATATTCAGTTTTGACAGACAGATATGCTGTGCTGCAAGCATATTGTAGCATTTTATTTGAGCCGCATGCAAGAATCCGGGTCAGATCGTAAAAAAGACGACAGATTTCACACGAAACCGCCTGTGCGTACGGCTGGACGCCGTGTTTGCCGCAGCTACAACAATAGAAATGAAATGAAAAGTTACATAACAAAGAAGAAAAATTACAGTTTATAATATGAAAATTACGTAGTAACAATTACAGAAACACAAATGTTGATAAATTTGTCGGAAAATCTCGAACTCCTAAAAAACGCTTGAAAACTGTCTATATTCGGGATATTGTACTTTTTGTCGCAGCATCGCGGCGCAGAAAATAATATGGGAGGAACCATCGTGAAACGCAACATTGAGAAGGAACTGCTCAATCTCGGCGCGCCCACCGGAAGACTGGGTTACGCGCAGTTGGCGTGTGCCTTGGAGCTCATCATGCAGAGCCCGCAGGTCACAAGCACAACGCGCGTGCTGTACCCAAAGGTCGCAGAATTCTGCGATACCAAGCCGGCGCGGATTGAGCGCAACGTGCGGGAGGAGATCAAGGCCATCTGGGATTTTGGAACCAGAAACGCCTGGATGAGATGTTCTACAACCGCGGAAAATACCCGCCGGGCAACAAAGAGTTTTTATACACGGTTGCGAGGCACCTTGAGCAATGCAACGCAAATGCCTAACCGAAGCCTTCCGGCCGTTCATTTCAGCATTCATTTCCGATACTGCATGCAGAATCATCCTGTTGCATGACCCTGCTAAAATCTTTTGTATAATGTGAAGGCTCTGTCCCTCCAGGAGGAGAATCGGCACGGTTGTTTGATATTCCTGCCGTGATCCTCACTTTATAATCTGTGGCAAAGCGACAGTTACCGTCAAATATCGTCTGACCGAAGCACACGGTCATGGCGAAGCCGTTGGTGTTGTACCGCAGGCGACCGGACAGTTACGCAAGCTCACAGGAGAACGTGTTTTTGTTCTCCCTTACAGCAAGGCTGACGTTTGAGACAGTTTCCGGTCGATCAAAGCGGACGACGCCGCAAAACATGTGACGGAGCGCCAAATCGCCGCGGTGCGCGGCGGCATCAATTGCGTTTTTGAAGACGATTCCTCTGCCCCCCAGAAGCTCGGATTCAGAACGTGTGCCGCCGCCGCAGAGCCTTGAAAAAAGAACGGCGCGCATACCGGCCGAGGCCAGACCATCAACAAAGCCGGTTGATGGTCTATTTTTTTGCATCTTTTTCCAGATCGTAGTAAAATCATGTCACAGGAAGGGTGGGAGATAGAATATGGAACAACAGAAGCTGACAAGCAGGCAGAACGCCATGCAGGCGTTGAAATTTTTGCTTTTCTCCATCAGCGCGGGCGTGGTACAAACGGTGACTTTTACGCTGATGCACGAATTTTTGCACCTACCGTACTGGCCGTGCTATCTTGTCGCGCTGGTGCTGTCGGTGCTCTATAACTTTACTGTCAACCGTAAATTTACGTTCCAGTCGGCAAACAACGTGCCGGCTGCAATGCTCAAGATCGCGCTGTATTATTGCGTGTTTACGCCGGTTTCAACCTGGTGGGGCGATGCGCTGACCGCGATTGGCTGGAATGAATATATCGTTCTGTTCGGCACGATGGTGATTAACATGGCCACGGAGTTTTTGTTCTGCCGGTTTGTGGTATATCGCAACGCGATCAATACCAGTACGCGCGGACAACTGGAGAATGAACGCTACCGGCAGACCGCGCCGCAGGAGCGGAAGCAGGAGAAAACGGAGGACACGGAATGAAATTTTCTTTGGCGCATACCAATATCAATGTTGTGGATCTGGCGCGCAGCATCAAATTTTATGAAGATGCGCTGGGGCTTACTGTTTTGCGGCGTAAGAAACACCCGCAGGGTGAATACGAGATCGCGTTCCTGACGGACGAGGCGGGTACCTACGCCTTGGAGCTGACCTGGCTAAAAAACCATCCGCAGCCGTATGAATTGGGCGACAACGAGAGCCACATCGCCTTTGTTGCAGACGATTTTGAAAACGCGCAGCAGCTGCATCGCAGGATGGGCGTGATCTGCTTTGAAAACCCTGCCATGGGCGTCTATTTCATCGAGGATCCGGACGGATATTGGCTGGAGATCGTACCGAAACGGTCGTGAGCTGAAGCATCCTGCAGCGTGCGCGGCGCTGCAAGCCGAATGCCGCGCGCGACTGACCGTCCTGCTAGTGCGGGGCGGTTGTTTATGGTATAATGACAACAATTTACGAAGGGGAACAAGAATGATCTCTTTGCTTGCAAAATGGTTCATCCATGATCGGGACAATGTAAAATCTCCCGCTGTGCGCACGGCCTACGGCATTCTGTGCGGCGCGGTCGGAATCGGCTGGAATCTCCTGCTGTTTTTGGGCAAGCTGATCGCCGGCACGATGACGGCTTCCATTGCCATCACGGCAGACGCATTCAACAATCTGTCGGACGCCGGATCCTCCGTGATTACCTTGATCGGGTTTCGGATCGCGGGTCTTAAGGCGGATCTGGAGCACCCCTTTGGACACGGACGGGTGGAGTATGTCGCCGGACTGATTGTTTCCATGGCGATCGTCGTCATGGGCTTTCAGCTGCTGATTACCTCCGTCAACAAAATTTTCACGCCGGAACCGGTCGAGTTTTCATGGCTCGCAGCCGGTATTCTGGTAGCGTCGATCCTTGTCAAATGCTACATGGCGCTGTACAATCGCGCCATTTCAAAAAAGATCGATTCGGCGGCGATGAAGGCAACCGCGACCGACAGCCTCAGCGATACCATTACCACAAGCGTGGTGCTGCTTTCCATGCTGATCGGAAAATGGACAGGGCTTGCGGTGGACGGTTATGCCGGCGTGCTGGTGGCGCTGTTTATCCTGTGTGCCGGCGTCAACGCGGCGCGGGATACGATCAGTCCGCTCTTAGGACAGACGCCGCAAAAGGAGTTTGTAGACCAAATCGACGCGATTGTAAAGAGCCATCCGGAGATTATCGGCGTGCACGACCTGCTCGTGCATGATTATGGGCCGGGACGGGTGATGGTGTCTCTCCACGCAGAGGTGGACGCGGAGGGAAACATACTGGAATTGCACGATACCATCGATAATATCGAGCGGGAGCTGCGCGAGACGCTCGGGTGCCACACGGTTATTCATATGGATCCGGTCATGACGCGGGACGAGGCGACCGCGCATTATCGCCACATGGTCAAGGAGATTGTGGAACGGCTGGATCCTATGCTGACGATCCATGACTTTCGCATCGTAAAAGGCCCGACGCATACCAACCTGATCTTCGACGTGGTAGTGCCGTACGGCTTTCGCATGACCGACGAAGAAGTGACAAGATCCATCAAGGACAGCATCGCCGGGCTGGAGGAGAATTTTTTTGCGGTGGTAGAGATCGACAAAGCATATACCTGAGCTATTTTAGACCGGAAAAAAGGAGCATATGATGGAAAAGCTGCGGGGAAGAACCTGGGCGTCGCTGATCCTTGCGGGACTGGTCGGACAGTTCGCGTGGACCATTGAGAACATGTATTTCAATGTATTCCTATATGATACCATCTCTGCAGATACCGGCGCGATTGCCGCGATGGTCGCGGCGTCGGCGGTGACGGCGACGGTGACGACGCTCCTGATGGGCGCGCTGTCGGATCGGATCGGCAAACGCAAGCCGCTGATCGTCGGCGGCTATATCCTTTGGGGACTTTCCACCTTGGCATTTGGTTTTATCAGCGTGGAAAACGCCGCCCATTGGTTCCCGGCGGCGAACGCTGTGCAGGCGGCCGCGATGATGGTGATCGTCATGGACTGCGTGATGACGTTTTTCGGCTCCACCGCAAACGACGCCGCGTTCAATGCCTATGTTACAGACGTGACGAACGAGCACAACCGCGGAAGAGCGGAGTCGGTGCTTGCGGTTTTGCCGCTTTTATCGATGCTCATTATTTTCGGCGCGTTTGACGGCATGACGCAAAACGGGCAGTGGCGGGAATTCTATCTCATTTTCGGCGGACTGGTGACGCTCACCGGCATTGTGTCGGCGTTTCTTTTCAAAGAAGCTGCCGTTGAAAAAAAGAGCGGCGGCGGCTTTCGGAGCATCGTTTACGGCTTTCGTCCGTCCGTTGTGAAAGAAAACGGCATGCTGTATCTTGCGCTGTCTGCCATGCTGCTGTTTTCCATTGCCGTACAGGTCTTTTTCCCATATTTAATCATCTATCTGCAAACCTATCTTGCCATGGACGCCTATGCCGTTGTGCTCGGGATCGTGCTGATCGTCGCGTCGGCGGCATCTGTGCTGTGCGGCGGCTTGATCGACAAATTCGGCAAGCTGCGTTTTGTCCTTCCCGCGGGGATCGTAATGCTTTTGGGACTGGTGCTGATGTACTTTGCACGCGATTTTGTGTTTGTCACCATCGCCGGGAGCATCATGATGTCCGGCTATATGCTGGTGACGGCGGCGTTGTCGGGTACGGTGCGCGATTATACGCCCGCGGATAAGGTAGGGCATTTTCAGGGCATTCGCATGATTTTTGCCGTGATGCTTCCCATGCTGATCGGGCCATCGATCGGCTCGGCGGTCATCAAGGGCGGCGGACAGACCTATGTGGAGCTTGGCACGGTAAAGGATGTGCCAACGCCCGGCATCTTCCTTGCCGCCGCGCTCGTGCTGCTCCTTGTGATTCTGCCCGTGCTCGCCCTGCGCAGGGGGGAAAAGAAATGCTGACGCCATGGGGAGAAACGCTTGATCCGACAAATGTGCTGACAGAATATCCACGCCCGCAGCTGCGGCGGGACAGCTATCTCAATCTGAACGGCTTGTGGGAGTATGCCATTACCGGCACGCGGGAGGCGCCTCTCCGCTTTGACGGAACGATCCTTGTGCCGTTTTCTCCGGAAGCGCCGCTTTCCGGTGTAAACCGTCAGCTGCAACCCGAGCAAACGCTCTGGTATCAAACAACGTTTTGTTTGCCGGACGGCTTTTGCAAGGATCGCGTGCTGCTGCACTTCGGCGCGGTAGATCGGGAATGCGCCGTGTATATGAACGGTGCTGCGGCGGCGTTCCACATGGGCGGATATCTGCCGTTTTCGGTAGATATTACGAAGCTGCTGCAAGAGGAGAACCGCCTGGTGCTTCGCGTGTGCGACCCGACCGATACGACCGAGGGCAGCCGCGGAAAGCAGAAGACAGAACGCGGCGGCATCTGGTATACGCCCCAAAGCGGCATCTGGCAGACGGTGTGGCTCGAGAGCGTGCCAGAGCAATATATCAAAAGCCTCAAGATTACGCCGCTATACGACGACGACGCCGTGGAAGTGACGGCCGAGACGGACGGGGACGCGCCATGCTGCGTCGAGACGGAGGGCATGGAGGTTCGCTGTGTTTCCAACAGCGCCGTGCGGATTCCACTGCGGCATGTGGAGCATTGGTCGCCGGAGCATCCGAAGCTTTACGACCTGACCGTCACGGTGGGCGACGACCGGGTGGAGAGCTACTTTGCCATGCGCAAATTTTCCGTCGCATTCGATGAAAACGGTGTGCGGCGGCTGTTTTTGAACGAAGCGCCCTATTTTGAGACGGGCGTTCTCGACCAGGGCTACTGGCCGGACGGCTTGTATACGGCGCCTTCTGACGAGGCGATGATCTATGACATTCAAACCATGAAGGATATGGGCTTCAACATGCTGCGCAAGCATATCAAGGTGGAGCCGCTGCGCTGGTATTATCACTGCGACCGGCTGGG
>CAZWUK010000092.1:0-7874 GCA_964636685.1 uncultured Oscillospiraceae bacterium | reverse complement strand
CGTTGCCCTCCGGGTCGATTTCGGCTTTGTCAAAGCCCAGTGCTTCCATCTCCTGGATTGTGCGGCGAATGACGCCCTCCTCCTCGCAGCTTTCGCTGGGGATGGCGATCAGATCCCGCAGGAACTTGGTCATTTGAGGGAGGTATGCTTCCGATGCTTTCTTGACGGCGTTGAAATCCATGGTGCAACAGTTCCTTTCAAAATGAATTATGAGTCTTTTTTTGCGTCGATGTAGGAATACAGGGTGTACTTGCTGATGCCGAAGTACTTGGAGACTTTGTCGCCGCTCTTGGTGACGAGGAACGCGCCCGCACGGTTTAAAAACTGGATCGCGATGATCTTGTCGTCCTTTGTCATCATGGCGACCGGCTTTCCGACGAGCTGAACGCTTTGCTCAATGAGGTCGTCCAACAGGTCGTTGACGTTTTGCGGGATGCGCTCGGGCGCTTTTTCTTCCAGCTTGTGGTTGAGCAGCGAGTCGATGGCGCGCTCCGCCATGAGAAACTCCGTGATGTCGTAGTTGATTGCCAGGATGCCCTCGATGCCGCCCTTGTCGTTGCGGATGTAGATGGTAGACGATTTGAGGATACGTCCGTCGCGGGTCTTGGTGAGATATCCAAGCTCATCTTCGAGCGTGGCGTCGTTGCGGCGCTGCAGCGCCTCCAGCGCGATGCGAGATGCGCCGTCGCCCTCCTGTCGGTGGGAGACGTGACCGTTCTCGATGGCGACAATGGTGTGATCCGTATCGTCTGTGCGCAAATCGTGCACGACGACCTCGCAGCTGGAGCCGAATTGAGCAGCCAGCCCTTTGGCAAGGCGTTTGTAGTGATCCAGGTTCATTTCCCTTTCCCCCTGCATTCTAAATATATCAAAACCATGGCAAAATACAAGCGTTTTTTCAAAAATTATTCTTGAAACCTAAAATATTTTTAGGACGCTTGTATTTTTCGGCAAAATCCGTCTTCCGTCGGGATAGCGACCCGGGAAAAAGACCCTTTGCCGCGAAAAATATATACAAAAGGTATTATAACATAAATTGGTTGAATATTTCAAAAGGATGGGATAAAATAGTATTGACCCGAATAACGGGATCAATTGATGAAAAGGTGGTACGATCCATGGAAGAAGAACGCGATATCGTCACGTTTTCCGATGACGACGGCAACGAGTTCGATCTCGAAGTGATTGATTATTTTGACTATGAGGATCAGGAGTACGCGGTTTTGATCGATCCGGAAGCAGAATGCGACTGCGAAGATGAAGAAGCGTGCGATCACGATACGGAAGTTTACATCATGAAGGTCGTTGTCAACGGCGAGTACGAAGAATTTATCGCCGCCGACGAGGATAAGATGGAGGCGCTGTCTCAGATTGTTTCCGATCGCTTTGAGAACGCGGACGAGTGCGAGTGCGGCTGTGGCTGCGACGACGAGTGCGATTGCGACGACGAGTGCGATTGCGACGACGAGTGCGATTGCCATGACCATGACTGCGGCTGCGGCTGCGGCTGCGGCGAAGACAAATAAGCTAAACGGCACAAGAAGATCCGCGAACCTGCGCGGGTCTTTTTTTATGCCGGAGCCGGTTGACGGCGGGGCGGACGTTGACAGTCGCGCGCCGCGCGTATTAGAATGCAGGCAGGATTCGGAGGACTGACGATGCAAAAGGCTTGGAGACGAATATTGCCGGCGGTGTTGCTTCTGCTGCTTTTTACGGGCTGCAAGGGCGATGCTTTGCCGCCGCGCCTGTGCATCGGCGAGGTCGTCTCCGACAACGGCGGTTCGCTCACGGACGCGGCGGGCGGTACGCCCGACTGGGTGGAGCTGTATAACCCCGGCGACACGGCGCTCGACATATCGGGCTGCGGACTGTCGGACGACCATAAGGAGATCAAAAAATTCGTATTCCCCGCGGGAACGACGGTCGAGGCAAAGGGCTGCCTTGTTGTTTACCTTGTCGGGGCGTCCGGCACGGCTGTGGAGAATGCGCTGTGCGCGCCGTTTGCACTCTCAAAAACCGGCGAATACCTCTATTTGACGGACGCGAACACCGCGCTTTTGCAGCAGCTGGCGGTACCGGCGCTGGAACCCGACGTTTCCTATGCCAGACGCGACGACGGCAGCTACGGCTTTACCGATAAATTGACGCCGGGAAAAGAGAATGTGGAAACGGACATCTGCGCGACGCAGGCGGAGCTGATGAAGCCGGACGCCGCGCCGGTTGCCATGGACAAAACCGATCCGGTGCGTATCAATGAAGTGCTGATGGAGAACCGTGCCGGCATGACCGACGGCGACGGCGACCGCAGCGAATGGGTGGAGTTGAAAAACAACGGCGGTTCGGCGGCGCAGCTTTCGGGCTACTTTCTTTCCGACGATCCGGCAAAGCCGCTGAAATGGGCGCTGCCCGAAATTTCGCTTGCCCCCGGCGAATACCTTGTGGTGTTCTTATCGGGCAAGGATAGGACGCAGGGAGAACTGCACGCGTCCTTTGGACTTTCCTCCACGGAGACGGCGGTGCTTTTGACGCGGCGTACAGAAAACAACGAACTGCGGCAGGACGTTTTTTCACTGCCGGAGATTTGTCCGGACACGGCGTCCGTCGGGCGCGACGACAATGGAACCACCGTCTATTACGGATTGCCGACGCCGGGCTACGATAACGCGAAGGGCTTCACACTTGCCGACGAGGTCGGCTTTTTTGATACAGCGGGCGTGGTTATCAGCGAGGTGTGCGCCGTTTCGGAGCTTACGGGGGAAACGGACTGGATCGAATTGTACAACGGGCAGAGCACGGCTGTCGATCTCTCCGGATGGTATCTTTCGGATACGCTCGACGATCCCAAACAATGGCAAATCCCGTCGCTGACCATCGCGCGCCACGGCTACGCGGTGATCCCCGCATCGGCAAAGCCGACGGAGCAGACGGGGGATACCGCGACGTTTGGCGTCTCGCCGGACGGGGAGATCCTTGTGCTGTCCGATCCCGATGGGCATCCGCGGGATGTGTTTGCCACCGGCGCGCTGTCTGCCGGACAGACGGCGGGGAGACTCTTGACGGACGCGACCGTGGCGCGGGCGGTGTTCGCCGCGCCGACGCGCGGCTATGAAAACGACGGCAGATACTATATCGGCGTTATGGCGCAGCCGGTGTTTTCCGATGCGGCGCTGTACCATACGGAGGCATTTGCCGTGACGATCAGCTGTGCAGATCCAGACGCGGTGATTCGCTACACCACCGACGGCGACGAGCCGGGTACCTGGTCGGACGATTACACGGAGCCCATCGAGATCCGAAAAAACACCGTTCTTCGCGCGCGGGCGTACGACGCGGACGGCGGGGCCTTGCCCAGCGCGACAATGAGCGCGACCTATCTTTTTGACGTTCCTGCCACGGTGCCTGCGGTGAGCATCGTGGGGGAGAAGACGGCGATGCAGCAGGTGTTTTCGCAATCGGACATGAATTACAAGCCCGAGCATGAAGCCTATGTGACCTGCTATGACGAAACGGGCGCGACGCTTGCGGGATTTCCGGCGGGGATCGTCTGCAAGGGCAGAGGCTCGGCGGGCTATCGGCAAAGATCCGTCACGGTGCATTTGCGCGCGCGCTATGGGCAGAGCGATGTAACCTATCCGTTTTGGGAGGACAACGAGATTGCGACCTTTACGGGATTTGTGCTGAGAAACAGCGGACAGGACATGGACAAGGCGCGTATGCGCGACTCGCTGGCAAGCCGCATCGCGCTTGGTATCCGGGCGGACGTCGCTACCACAAGGCTGTGCGTGGTCTATGTCAACGGCCGTTACCACGGGCTGTACGATTTCAACGAGGACGTCAACGCGGAATCGCTCTCGGCGCATTTCGGCGTCGATCCGGATACGGTCGAGATGATATTTCGAAACGATACGGTGCTGTGCGGAACGGACGACGATTTTCAGCGCGTGCGGCAGTTCGCAAGATCGGAGGATCTTTCCGACGACGCGGTGTTTCAAGAATTTGCGCAATGGGTGGACGTGGACGCGTGCACGGATTTTATCATCGCAAAGTCGATCTTTTGCGATATTGACACGGCGAATATGCGCTATTGGCATACCGTTGACAACACGGTGCGCTGGCGGCCGATCTTCTATGATCTGGATTGGTCGATGGATCAGGGCGGCGGCAGCAGGAACGTATTGCGGCGGTTCTTTTTGCGCGAGGGCTATGGCTATCAATTTGACGGCACGCGCACCAATGTGGATATTTTCTACGGGCTGTATAAAAACGCGGCGTGGCGCGACGCCTGCGCCGAACGCTTTTGCGAGCTGCTCTCCACTACGTTTTCCGTTTCACGCATGATGACGATTGCAGAGGAGATGGCCAAAAAGCAGAAGCCGGAGATGGCGCGGCACATCGATCGGTGGGGGTATCCCGGCAGCGTGTACCTTTGGGAGAAGCAGTATCTTTCCCGCATATACGGCTTTCTCCGCGTCAGCCACAGCCGGATCTATCAGGTGGTTCAGGAGGAACTGAAAATTTCCGGCGCGCGCATGAAGGAGCTGCGGGAAAAATACCCGGACAGCTGATTCCGCAAAAAAAAGCCCGCAAAGCTGAGCGCTTTAGCGGGTTTTTGTCTGCAATGGCGTTTTGCGCTTAATCGCGCCGTCTTGCGTTGCTTGCGATCATGAACAGACGCAAGAAGGAGACGAGCGCGGCGATGGCTGCCCACACATAGGTCATGGCGGCGGCACGCAAAACCTTCTTGGCGTCGGCGGTCTGGTCGTAGGCGATGTAGCCGCCCTCCTGCAGCATTTGCAGGGCGCGGCTGGACGCGTTGAATTCCACCGGCAGGGTTACGAGCTGAAACACCAGCGCCGCGCCAAAGAGCACCACGCCGATCATGGCGACGTTGTAGCTGTTAAACAGCAAAAGTCCCGCGATGACGATCCACGGCGCCAGGTTGGAGCCGATGGACGCGACCGGCAGGATGGCGTTGCGAAAGCGGATGGGCGCATAGCCCTCCTGATACTGCATGACGTGACCGATCTCATGCGCGGCGACGGCGACGGCGGCAACGGAGCTGCTGCCATAAACGCTCTGGCTCAGTCCCACCACGCCCGTACTGGAATTGAAGTGGTCGGTCAGGCTTCCCTGCACGGCGGTGACTTGTACATTGCTCCCGTTGCGAAAAAGCAGCTCGGCGGCGATTTGGTCGGCACTTCTGCCACTGGACACAGGCGTATTGGCATATTTATTGAAGGTGCGCTGCACCTTGCCCTGCGCGATAAGACTGCACACCATGACGAGCAGCAATACAAAATACAGTAAATCCATCGAATCTCATCCTTTGTTCATCTTTTCGGGTATTATATCATTTTACCCCGTTTTGCCTATGTCCTCTGCGACAATGTTTGCTATTTTTTCACCGTTTGCCACAAATGTCACCCGCTGTACGGGAACAATCCCGTCCGCGTCCACGGAAAGCACGAGTCCCAGCGTGCCGCCGGCAAGCTCCAGCTCGCGCACCGCGTCAAACGCCGGCAGAAACCCCATGAGCTTTTCGACGGTCAGACTCTTTTGCAGCGCGGGCGTCAGATAGGAAAACGCCTCCTCGGGGCACGCGTACAAAATCGCCTCGCACAGCGCGCGGGAAACCGAAACGATCTCGTCCGGTTCACGGGTAAAAAAGCCCGTCTCGGCGGAGGTCTCCGAGATGCTTCCGCTTTGTATGCGGTACGCTGTCTTTCTCTCATGACCGCGCTGGGTCGGCAGGCGCTGTATCGTCTCAAGCCCCGTGTCGGTGAGCGTGACCTGATCGGCAAACAGGGAAAGCAGCACCTTGCCGCCGCGCGCGATGACCATGCCGCGCGCATCGCTGCCCTGCGTTGCGACAAGCAGCAGCCGTTCGCGCACGGCAAGCTGTCCTCCCGTGCCGTTCCCCAGCGAAAAGCCGTACTGCACACGCCCGCCCGCTTCCACGGCAAGCCAAAGCCCGTTCTCGGCGTAGAGAACGGCGCTTGTGCCTTCCCACGGCGTCTGCATAATGGTAAACGGAAACGAGGCGCGCTGCTCGCACGGGAGCTCCCCCGCGTTGAGCTCCGCTTCATACAGCCCGCCGCCCCAGTCATAGAGCGTTACGTCTCCGCCCGGCACCGGCAAAGGCGTCCCGTTTTCAATCCGAAGACGCCGCGTGACGCCGTAAAGCCGCCGTCCGCCCGAGAGCGGCAATGCGCCGATGAACGCGTCGCCGTCGGCAGGCAGCGTCACAAGCTGCGGAGCGCGCCCCAGCACCGCGCCGCCCAGCGTCACCGCCGCGTCCGCGTTTTTCACCGTCACATAGATTTGTACGCACTTTCCCAAAGTCATCACCAAATTCTATATGCGCGGCAAACAGGAATATGCCGGCTGCACCGGGATCGGCAAAGAATCGACAGAACGGGACTTTTTTGCGCTTTTGGCTTTGCAAAGCGTTCAGAGCGTGGTATACTAAAACATTATTGACTATTTGAGGGATGAGAGAATGCTGAAACTGAAAGACGTCCAGAGCGCACCGGAAGCCCATGCCGGAAAAATCATCGTCTGCGGATGGGTTCGTACCGTACGCGAAAGCAAGACGCTTGGCTTTGTCGAGCTGGTGGACGGCACCTGCTTTAAGCCGGTGCAGATCGTGTTCGAGCGGGATGAAAGAGCGCTTGGAAAGGATCTGACCACGGGCTGCGCCATCGAGGTCGAGGGAACGCTTGTGATGACGCCCGACGCACCGCAGCCATTTGAAATTCAGGCGGAAAAAATCTCCGTGGAGGGCGCCTGCCCTTCCGACTATCCGCTGCAAAAGAAGCGGCACTCCTTGGAGTACCTGCGCTCGATTCAGTATCTTCGTCCCAGAACGAATACCTTTCAGGCGACGTTTCGCGTGCGCAGCGTCGTTGCAGCCGCGATCCATGAATTTTTCCAGCAGCGCGGCTTTGTGTATGTCCATACGCCCATTTTGACCGGCTCGGACTGCGAGGGCGCGGGCGAAATGTTCCAGGTGACGACGCTCCCGCTGAACGAACTGCCGAGAACCGAGGACGGCGCGGTGGACTATTCCAAGGACTTTTTTGAAAAGCCCGTCAACCTCACCGTGAGCGGACAGCTTTACGGCGAGGCGTTTGCGCTGGCGTTTCGCGACATCTACACCTTTGGCCCCACCTTCCGCGCGGAATACAGCTTCACGGCGCGCCATGCGGCCGAATTTTGGATGATTGAGCCGGAGATGGCGTTCTGTGACCTTGCGGGTGATCTGGATGTTGCCGAGGCGATGGTCAAGTATATCATCAAGACCGTGCTGGAGCGCTGCCCCGCCGAAATGGAGTTTTTTAACAGCTTCATCGACAAGGGACTGCTGGAACGGCTCGACAACGTGGTATCCAACGAGTTTGTGCGCCTGCCCTATACCAAGGCGATCGAGGAGCTGAAGGCCTCCGGCGCGGAATTCAAGTATCCTGTGGAGTGGGGCATGGATCTGCAAACCGAGCACGAACGGTATCTGACCGAGCAGATCTATCGCCGCCCCGTGTTCGTGACGGACTATCCCAAGGAGATCAAGGCGTTCTATATGCGCCAAAACGACGACGGCAAGACCGTCGCGGCGGCGGATCTTCTCGTACCGGGTGTGGGCGAGATCATCGGCGGCAGCCAGCGCGAGGAGCGCCATGACGTGCTGGAGAGCCGTATCCGCGAGCTGGGCATGGATCCCGCGCAGTATGACTGGTATCTGGATCTTCGCAAGTTTGGCGGCGTCAAGCACGCGGGCTTCGGACTGGGCTTTGAGCGCATGGTCATGTATGTGACCGGCATGCAGAACATCCGCGACGTTTTGCCATTCCCGCGCACAACGGCAAATCTCGAGATGT
>CAZWUK010000091.1:0-8277 GCA_964636685.1 uncultured Oscillospiraceae bacterium | reverse complement strand
TCTCGGTGGGCAGGGGGATGGGGCCGGAAACGGTGGCGCCCGTTCTCTTGGCGGTTTCAACGATCTTCTCGGCGCTCTGGTCGATCAGACTGTTCTCGTATGCCTTGAGCTTGATACGAATTCTGTTTGCCATATTATTATTGTTCCTCCTTCATTCGTTAGAGCAGTACACTGAGCCGTGTGTTTCCCTCTTCATAATGCAAGCGCAGCCGAATCGGCTGAGCATGATTTGTTCGGGACTGCATGGATCAGGTTTTCTGCCCGCACCCATATCATTGGGCGTTGGGTCTGATCGGAAATTACCCGGATGGCAGCACCGGCAACCTCCCGTTCATCCCTGCTGCGCATGGTTGTCCCACAGCGCAACATGAGTATTTTACAGTATACGTTTGCGAAATGCAAGACTTTTTTACGAAAAATTAAGGAAAATCCGATCTTTTTTTGTCCGTAAAAAGTGGGCGAAAATCATTTCGCCCGCCGAATACGACCCGCGACATTTTTCTTCAACGTTCCAGCGAAAACGAGCAATTCTCCACGCGCACGCAAAATCCGACGGAAGTGTACAGCTTGCGCGCTCGTTCATTGATGTTATCCACAACCAAATCCACCCATTCCGTACCCGGAAAAGCAAACGCCGCTGTGCAAAGCGTCTGCACGACGGCACGCCCGACGCCGCGTCCGCGAAAACGCCGGTCAACACAAACGATCTCCGCCGTCATGCGATCGCCCACCGCCGGCTTTTCAAGCACACCGTAGGCGGAGAGCACACCGTCCAGCTCAAAGACCTCTACAAACCGGTTTTTGCCAAGCGATTCCAAAATGTCTTTCGAAGAAACATATATATTAGGAAAGTTCTCCTCGTGCAACGCGCAAAATGCCGGAAAATCACGTTCCTCGATGGCGCGCGCCGGATAGGGAAGCGCCTTTGGCGCAAAATCCGCCCGTGCCAATTCCATGATACATTCATTGCCGTTATCCACGGCGTTCATTTGCCGCGCAAAATCAAAATATGCGGTATTTCGTTTGTCAAAGCACATGCTATACGTAAAGCCGGGCCCCGCCCATTCTGACGCGGTATCCAGCAACGCTTTTGCCGCCGCCGAAAAATCGCCCTCCGCAACAAACGGGCCGACACAATCCGCCCGATGCTTTGGGCCGTCTACGAAAAAGCCGCAAAAAGAAAGCAGTCTGTCCCCGTCAAAATCTGCAATGAGCAGACAATCCTCGTTTTCGAGCATTGCCGCAAAATCCTCCGCAATGGAAGGGCGCGTCTTGCAGCAATAGTTGCAATTGTGCTCCGGCTGGTTGTTCAGCAAAAAAGCTGCTTCTGTCAGCGCGGATAAATCCCGCATGGTACAATGTCTAATCATATTCTCTCCTTTACGCGCACCAACCGGCGCGGACGCTGATGGTCAAATGCCGATTTTCGGCAAACGAATCCTCTAGTACGCAAAAAAGCCCGTCGGCATAGTCGCCCAAATTTTGTTTTGCCGCTTCGCTGTTGAGAAAAATAATCCGCGTATCCTGTCCGATCTCCATCAAGCAGTCGTGCAGCGCGTCGAGGTTTTTCCCGTAATACTCCGGGAATCTGAATTTGCGTTGCAGGTAGCGGTGCGTTCCGGCGATGTCCTGCATCCGCCGCCCGTTCAATAGGATCCGTTTCATCCCGCATCCTCCCCGTACAGCAGCGTAAACGACGCGTAATGGTCGTCCGTATAGTAGATCAAGCCGTCGTTGCTGAATACGATGCGCTTTGCGCCGCGGCTGTTTTTGTGCAGCGTATCAATGTCGCACTCGGTGTACGTTCTGCCATCTGCCTTGGGCAACAGTCCCTCGTAGTTGCCGAACCGGTCGCCGCCGATGCACTTTCCGTCGGCGTAGCCATCCAGCCCGCCGCCCGACCAGCCGAGCTTTTGCGCCTGCGCCTTGGTGATAAAATTATCCGGCAGACGTCCGAATGTAAAAAGATACAGCGCCACATCGTCGCGGCCGGTGTAGCTCCCTGCTTCGTCAATGGCGTCTGCTTGTGCAGCTTCTGTGGGAAGCGGCGTTTCTTTTGCCGCTTCTGTTTCATCCGGCGTCTCGGTTGTCGGCGCAAGGGAAAGCGCGTCCCAGGTCGCCTCCTGCGCGCCTGCATCGGAAAGCGCATCCGTCAGCACGTCGGTCAGCGCCGACTGCACGCCCTCGTCCTGCAGCACCTGCTGCAAAACCTCGCAGCCGGTCAGTCCGAACAGTCCCAGCAGCACCGCCGCAAGCAGTGCAAGCAGTCTTTTCCTCATAACTGATTGTCCCCCCGATTGATTCAGCGCGCTCAGTGCGTCATGGTCGCCTGATACAGCGACGCATAAAGCCCGTTCTGCGCCATGAGTTCGTTGTGTGATCCGCGCTCGCGAATCCCCTTTTCATCGATGACAATGATCTCGTCCGCATTCTTGACCGTGGACAGCCGATGCGCGATGACCAGCGTGGTTCGTCCTTTTGCCAGCTCGTCAAAGGCATGCTGGATATCGCTCTCCGTAACAGTATCCAGCGCACTGGTCGCCTCGTCAAGTATCAAAATCGGCGGGTTCTTCAAAAACAGACGCGCAATACTGATGCGCTGCTTCTGTCCGCCCGAAAGCATGATGCCGCGTTCCCCCACCTGTGTCTCATAGCCGTCCGGAAACTGCAGGATCTCGTCGTGAATGTGGGCGCGCTTTGCCGCCTCAACCACGTCTTCGTCCGTTGCGCCGATGCGTCCGTAGCGAATGTTATCGCTCACCGATCCCGCAAACAGAAATACATCCTGCTGTACAATGCCGACGTTGCCGCGCAGCGACCGCAGCGTCAAGGAGCGGATGTCCTTGCCGTCGATCGTGATGCTGCCCGACTTGGTTTCATAAAACCGCGGGATCAGATGGCAGAGCGTCGTTTTGCCGCCGCCGGACGGCCCAACCAGCGCAAGCGTCTTGCCGGCGGGAATGTCAAGATTGATGTGTGCCAGCACGTTGCGTTCGCCGTCGTATGCAAACGTCACATCTTGAAACGCGATGTCGCCATGGACGTTTCGCAGGATTTTTGCATCCGGCGCGTCCTGGATGTCCGGCTCGATGTCCATGATCTCGCAAAAGCGGGAAAAGCCCGCCATACCGAGCATGTACTGCTCTGCAAATGACGCAAGACGCTTGACGGGCGTTGCAAACGCCGCGACATAGAGTGTAAGCGTCACGAGCATAACCGCGTCCAGCTGGCTCCTGTAAATCAAATAGCCGCCCACGCCCAGTACAACGATATTGAACAGCGCGATAAAAAACTCCATGCCGCTGTTGAAATACGCCATGGAACGATAGAAAGCATCCTTGGCGTGGATAAACTGTTCGTTGCCCTCGTTGAACTTCTGGATCTCGTGCTCCTCATTGGTAAAGGCCTTTGCCACGCGCGCGCCGGAAATGGAGGATTCGATGCCGGCGTTGATCTCGGCGATGCGCTCCTTGACCTTTTTGGAGGTCTGCCGCATCTGCACGCGCACACGCATCACGTAAAACAGCGCAACGGGCATAACGAGCAGCAGCGCCAGCGCAATGCGCCACTCGATAAAAAACATGCAGACAAACGCGCCGACCACAGTCGTGCCCGAGATCAAAACATCCTCCGGGCCATGATGCGCAAGCTCAGTCACATCAAACAGATCGTTTGTAACGCGGGAAAGCAGTTTGCCGGTGCGAATTTTGTCGTAGAAGCTGAACGGCAGCTCCTGTATGTGCGAAAAAATATCCCGTCGAATATCGGCTTCCATTCGGACGCCCAGTAAATGTCCCCAGTAATTGATGACAAACAGCAAGCCGGTGCGCAGCACGTAAGCCAGCAGCGCCACGGCGAGCAGATAGATAAACCGCGAAAACAATGCCGGATCTTTTGCGATCTCCGGCAGCAGTGTGCGCAAAATGTAATTTGACAGCAGCGGGTAGGACAGATCGATCGCAGACACCGTGACCGCGCAGCCCATGTCCAATGCCAACAGCCCCCGGTGGGGCTTATAATAGGATAGGAAACGTTTCATTTTATTCATGCAGCTATATTACCATTTTTCGACGCGGCTTGGCAACGAATCCGCGCTTATCCGAGAAGCTTTTCCCGCATTTGGCACAGAAAAGCGTCCGCATGTTCCCGGTCGATCCGATAGATCAGACGGATTCCCTGCTTCTCGATGTTGACAAGTCCCACGCTCGTCAGCTCGCTCATATGGTGCGAGATCGTCGCAGGCGTCAGTCCCGTCAGCTTCGCCAGCTCCTGCCCGTACTTTCCGCCGTCCTTCAAAGCGGTGAGGATCGTCAAGCGCGTTTTATCGTTGAGTGCGTGCAAAAGCTTTTGCAGCAGCGTGTCCGCCGCCTCACTTCCGCTTTCCAAGTCAAACAGACTGTCATACAACACGCCGTACGATAAAAACAGGCGCGCGCTTTCTTCCGTCTCGCCGCTCCCGAAAGCAGAGATCCCCTGAAAAACGACCGCCGAAGGCTGGATCACCAAATCCTCCACGTCCAGCACAAGCCCCAGCTTTTGCAGCCTCTTTTTCGCGCTTCCCGCCTCTGCGATCCGTCGGTCAATCTCGTCGCAGGCGCGGTCGAGCATCGGCCGGAGCATCGGCAACAAATCGGTATACCGTTGCAATAAAGGCGCGAGAAGCTCACGCACCTTTTCCAGATGCTTTTCAAAATTCGTCACGCCGTCAAGCAGCTGCCACTTTACCGCGTCAGACGTCCCGTCATATTGCTGCAAAAACGCAATGAGCGCGGGAATATCCTGCGGCATCTGATCGCGCGGCAGCTCCGTTTCAAAGCCACAGCAGGAAAGCATCTCCGAAATGACCACACGGGTACAGTCCGGACTGTTCTGCTTGTTTTCCCGCGGATAACGGTCAGCCAGCAGCAGCGATAGTCCAAAGGACGCCTCTGCATCCTCCGACACGAAGAAATAGCGCGCGTACTGCGGATCGTCCACAGAGAGCCCTTCCGTCATGCGCCCATACCATTGTGTTAAACAGTCAAGATCGCGCTCTATATCCTCCGTGTTGATTGAAAAGCGCTCGCGCACTCTTTTGCAAGCGTCCGGCATGGTGCAAAGCGCGGCGCTGTCCTCCGCCGTTCTATGGGTAACGACCCGCTCCAACAAATGTACGCATTCCAGCTCCACGTCCGGCACGCGATGACAAAGCGCCATGGCTTACTCCTTTACAGCTGTTTAAGCTCTTTGATCCCTATCAAAATACAGTATAGCACAATCGTCAATATTCCTGCCAACAGCATGACCTGCGGCACGGAGAGCAACGCGGCGATTCCCGAAAAGAGAAATGCCCCCACCGGCATGGAAGCGCATAGAACCGCGTTTGTGATACCGCCCATTCGGCCAAGCATTTCCTGCGGTACGAACCGGATAAACGCGGCGCCGAATATCACGTTGATGATACCGCAGGCAAAGCCCAGCAAAAACAGCAGCAAAAGCAATGCCGCCGTCTGTACCGCCCCATTTCCCATAGCCGGAACCGCCCACAGTCCGCCAACCGAGATTCCCGTCAACATGCCGCTGCCGATCAGAAGGAAACGGTTCTTCAGCCTGTGCAGCTTCGGCATGACAAACGATCCCAAGCCCATGCCGACAACCAACGTCAGCTGCATGGCAGAGAGCATCTCCGCGCCGCGATGCAGCACATCCACCACGTAGGGCGTTCCAAAGCTATTCAGCGGGATCATGCAAAAGTTTATCAGCATGCCGATTAAAAGCAGCGCCTTGAGCAGTCTCTCCCGCCGGAGATAGGAAAATCCCTCCGAAAAATCACGGCGAATGCCGGAAAAGTCGATCTTCTCCCGTGACGCCTGCTCCGAAAAGCGCATCCAGCCGATCAGTAACGCCGAGAGAAAGAACGTCACAGCGTCAATCAAGAGCGCACCCGAAACGCCGATGAGCGCCACCACGGCGCCTGCCGCCGCTAAACCGACGATTTCGGAAACGCGGCTTGCCGTCGCATTTGCCGCTTCTCCGACCGTATAGAGGTCTTTTTCCAGAATGTACGGCGTCACCGCAATTCCCGCCGGCATCCGAAGCGACTCCAGGACGGAATTGAGCATCGTCATGACCGCAAGCAGTACGGGCGTCAGCGCGCCCAGCGCATAGAGCGCGACACACGCGATCACCACAAGTCCGCGTCCCACATCCGTCAATACCATGATTCGTTTCTTCTTCATGCGATCCGCCAGTACGCCGGCAATCGGCTGCAGCAGGATCGTTGGGAGATAGTTTAATCCCAGAATCAATGCCATCAGCGACGCGCTGCCCGTGATCTCGTACATCATCCACGAATAGGCAATCGCATCGATCGAATCCCCGAATCGATTGATAACATTGGCGGCAATCAGTTTCAAAAACTGCTTCTGTGTCTTTAACACACTGTACCGAACCTTTTGCTGCGTCGTCTGTTCCATATGGCGCTCCTTGTTTGACGTTGATCTTACTTTTGTTTGTATTACTGTAATACTGTTCGATTTATATGTCAACGTTTATTTGATATTTATCTAATATTGACCTTTTGCAGAATATCTGCTACGTTGCACGCATGGAACATATCATTCATCCGCTGGCGCCGGTCTTTGACGCAAACAGCCGCGTTTTAATCCTTGGCACCATGCCTTCCCCGAAATCAAGGACGGCAGGCTTTTATTACGCGCACCCACAAAACCGATTCTGGCGTGTATTGTCTGCCGTTTATCAAGAACCGCTGCCCGAAAGCAAGGAAGAAAAGCAGCGGTTTGTACTGCGGCATGGCATCGCCTTGTGGGACGTGGTGAAGGAATGCGACATCATCGGCGCGAGTGACGCTTCGATTCGCAATCCCGTTGCAAACGACGTCGCCGCGCTTCTTGTCAAAACGCAAATTCGCGCCATCTTCACCACGGGGACTACGGCTGACCGGCTCTATCGCGTCCTTCTCCAAAAAAGCACCGGCATGCCTGCCGTACGCCTTCCCTCGCCAAGCCCCGCCAATTGCGCCGTGTCGCTTGAAGCTCTGACGGACAGCTACCGCATCATTTGGCAGATTACCGATGCGCCGAAGTCTTTGCGTTGACAATTCTGTATGAGACTCATAAAATGAAATTGAAAATTGGGAGGGAGCAAAAATGAATACGGATACGAAAATGCACGCCTATGTCAAGCCATCCAAGAGCAGGCTCATTGCGCTGTTGATTTTCATAGCGCTGCTGATTGGCTGCATCGCAAGTTGCAGTTACTATTCAGCGCAGCCACTGCCTGACCCCGTTCCGGTGAGCGACCAGACCAGAGGCGGTACGTATGCCTACATCGATGTGCAGCTGCTCACCGACTGGCTGCTGGAGGTGGAAAACGGCAGTTCGACCTATACGTATTACGTCGCGTGGGACAACGCCGGGAACGGCTATTTTGTGCGTATGAACAAAACAACGTACGCAACGTTCAGCGACATCGTCGCCTATACCTATGATGAAAACGACTACAATGCGCCGGAGCCCATCCGCCTCCACGGCGTGATCCGCAACATTCCCAGTGACGAAATGACGGAGCTGGCCGACGTATTTTCCGAATCCGTCGATACCATGCGAAGCGAATTTGGCAACTACTGCCTGAATGCGGAAGAATCTCCCACAAGCGACGGTGAGGGCTTTTCCATGACGGGCGCGTTGCTTGCCGGCGTTTTTGCGTTCATTTTTGCAATTGTTTACGGTGTGCAGGCAGGAAATTACCGCAGCAGTCTTCAACGTCTGAACGCGCTCGGCATGTCAAACGCCGCCGCGCAGGAATTTGAAAACGCAACCAATCTGGTGTTCGGGCAGCAGGGCGTTACGCTGTCAGAGCACTATGTCTACGGGAGCCGCAACGGTACCGTACTGTCCACCGGCGATATTGTCTGGGTCTACAAGCGCGTGCAACACTATTTTTTCATTCCCGTCAGCACGACGCTTGTAGCAAACACCATTGACGGCAAGGCAAAGATCCTCTCTGCCAAGTGTCTTGACGAGGCCGTTGCCGCCGAGATCATGCAGCAGCTCTCCGCAAGAAACGCGGCGACGCGCTTCGGCTTCTCAATGGACAACCAGCGTTTCTGGCGCGACTGCGTCAAGGCCGCAAAGAACGCGGGTACGCAGCAATAGCCGGAATACGCAATCTGAACAAGCACCTGCAAAAGCTATGCCGTTTTCATCGGCATAGCTTTTTTATTGCCGTATAAAGCCGGTTTAAAGCGCACGCTGTGCGACGGAAAACACGACTTGC
>CAZWUK010000090.1:0-8311 GCA_964636685.1 uncultured Oscillospiraceae bacterium | reverse complement strand
TCAAACGCAAGCTGCAAACGCTCTTTGACGTGGGACTCGGCTATGTCAAGCTGGGGCAGCCGTCCACACAGCTTTCCGGCGGTGAGGCGCAGCGGGTGAAGCTTGCCACGGAGCTTTCCAGACGCGACACGGGCAAAACCCTGTATGTGCTGGATGAGCCCACGACAGGTCTGCACGTGGACGATGTGAAGCGGCTGCTCGAGATTCTACAGCGCTTGTGCGAGACGGGCAGCTCGGTACTGGTCATCGAGCATAACCTCGACGTGATCAAGACGGCGGATTACCTCATTGATCTTGGGCCCGAGGGAGGCGAAAACGGCGGCACGGTGCTCATCACCGGCACGCCGGAGCAGGTTGTGGCCTGTGAAGCTAGCTATACCGGGCAGTTTTTGAAGCCGGTTCTGGAAAACGGACACCGGGAGGGGAGTCACAAATGACATCATTTCGAGTAATGGTTCTGGGGTGCGGCGTTCTGTTGATCGCGGCGATTCTCGTTGGGCTGAAGCTATTGGAAAAGCGAGGCTTTCACATGACGGTATTTTGCAAGATTCTTCTGATCCTCGGCGTGCTTTTGACACTCGATACGCTGGTGGTTTCACAGCTTTCCAACTACAACCTCGGCGTGATCCTGCCCGCGTTTTTCGGTGTGCCGATGATGGCGATGGCACTCCTTTTGCCAAAGCTTACCCATGGCTTTGGGAATGTATTCAAGTGGTTTGTTGCCGCTTGCTATGGCGTTGCCATTGTGATATTTATCGTGTGCGGCATCTTGATGACCGTTGCAAAGCATGAGGGCGACCATACGGAAGCGGCGGACGCCGTGATCGTGCTTGGCGCGGCGGTGCATGGGGATAAGGTGACGTGGGTGCTCTCCAACCGGCTGGATACCGCCATCACATATCTCAATGCGCATCCGGACGCCGTGGCGGTAGTCTCCGGCGGACAAGGCCCTGAGGAGACCGTGACGGAAGCCTCCGCCATGGCAAAGTATATGATCGAGCGCGGGATCGACGAAACCCGCATCCTATTGGAGGAGCAGGCGCGAAACACCGTGGAGAATTTCACGTACAGTAAGCAGTTGATCGACGAGAAGCTCGGCAATGATGCCAAGATTGCCTTTGTCACGACCGGCTTTCACGTTTACCGTGCCGATCGGGTTGCCGCGGCACAGGGCATCGACACCGTGGGCATTCCCGCCGCGGACGTGTGGTATCTTGCCGTCAATAATTTTATGCGCGAGAGCGTCGGGATCTGTGTCTACGCGCTGCGCGGAAACTTCAGCTGATAGAGAAAAGACCGAACGGAGGCAGGGAAGCCGCCCGCTACCGGGCGCTCCGTTGCGGCGAAGGAATCGCCGCAGTCGGAACAAAACCGCCGGGGGCTGCGGCCACAGAAGCCCGCAGGATTTTTTTGATAAACAATACGCGACCGCCCGATGTCGGGCGGTCGCGTTGATTTTTATAGCATGGCTGTATGGGACAATGGGCTTTGTGCCACGGGTGAACAACCGGAAAACGCGCAAAGAGCCGTTGTTATGCCGCGTCTTTTTCCTCCTCCTTGGGGAGGATGAGATTGAGAAGCACCGCCATGATCGTGGCGATTACGACGGGGGATTTGCCAAAGATCATCGTGACGCTGTCCGGAAACTGCCCCAGCGCCTCGGCCGATTGGGAAATGCCGACGCCGAGCGCCGCGGAAAGTCCCACGATGGTGGTGTTTCTAGCATTGAGCTTCTGTGATGCGATCAGCTTCATGCCCGTCATGGCGATGGCGGAAAACACCATGATCGTGCCGCCGCCCAGCACGCATTGGGGAATTGTCGTCAATACGGCGGCAAATTTCGGGCAGATGCCCGCCAGCAGCAGAAGACCCGCCGCCATGGCGAACACCGTGCGGTTGACGACCTTGTTGGTGGATACGATGCCGACGTTTTGCGAATAGGTGGCAGTCGGCAGGCCGCCAAACAGCGCCGTGACGATATTGGACAGCCCGTAACCCAGAATGCCGCCCTTCAGCTCCTGATCGGTAGGCTCTCGACCGAGCCCGCCGATGGTCGTCGCGGTGAAGTCGCCAATGGCCTGTACGGAATTGATCGCAAACAGCAATCCGATGGCGATATAGCTCGCCGGATCAAAGCTCACGCCGAATGGCAGCACCTTGGGCAGCGCAAACCAGTCCGCCGCGGCGACGCCCGAAAAATCCACCATGCCAAAGCAGATTGACACAAGATACCCAAACGCCATGCCGATGAGGATTGCCGCAAGCCGGAAGATGCCTTTCCCCTTTTGCGTCAGCAGCATGACCGCAATCAGCGTCAACGCGGCGACGAGCCAATTTTGCCATGAGCCGTAGACCAGCGCGCTGGACAGCCCCTTGGCTTCCACCACCAGCGCATACGTGTTGGAAGCGCCGCCCGCCATATAGTTGATGGCGGTCGGATAGAGGGACAGACCGATCGTGAACACAACCGTGCCGGTGATGACGGGCGGGAAAAACCTGCGGATGCGCTTGATGAACAGCCCAACCAGAAACGCTACGCCGCCGCCGACGATCACAGCGCCCGCGATTGCGGCGATGCCGCCGGTCTGTACGATGGCCTGCATGCTGGGCACATAGGCAAAGCTGACGCCCATGATGACCGGCAGACCCGAACCCAGCCGCCTCCCGATGGGAAAAAGCTGCAACAGGGTAGAGAGCGCCGCCATGACGAGCGACGCCTGAATCAGCAGCACGCGCTCAGCCTGCGGCAGACCGATCACGTTGGAGATGATGATGGCGGGCGTCACACACCCGACGATCATTGCCATCAGGTGCTGCAATGCAAGCCACAGCGAGGTTCCGAGCGGCGGTATGCCGTCCAGACGAAAGAGCGTTTGCGGATCTCGGATTCTTTTTTCCATAGGGATGCTCCTTTTTTGCAAGATCGTGTCAGGTGAACGGGATGTTTGCGGGCGATGGAGCCGAGGCGCCGGAAAGAAAGGAAACAGAAACGGCTGCGATGGATTTCCTCACAAGAATAGCACAGATCGCACAAAAAGCAAAATATTATTTATGCAGCCTTATAAATTATTTGCCGGTGCGATAATACCGCGCCAGCCGCTGCCCGAACGTTTGCCGCGGCGGCTATATGCCAAACAGACGGGAGAGCGCGTTGCGGTTCAGACCCACGCCGATGACGCAAAGCTTTCCGATCACATCCGCCGGGCCGCGCCGGACGTTTTGCTCCCCGGGGACGTAATCAAAATGGATCCAGCGCCCGTCCGCGGGCAGGATGCCCTTGGCGCGCAGAATTGCGCCGTATTTTCCGGTGTTCAATTCTGTCAACACGGCGTTCACCGACTGCTCCGTGAACGATTTGGGCGTTTCGATGCTCCAGCTTGCAAAAATATCGTCCGCGTGATGATGATGCGTATGCGCGCAATCCGCGTGGGGAGCATGCTGCTCTGGCAGCAGCTCGTCGTACAGTTCGTCTGCAAGCGTCGGCGCTGCGGCGCAGGAGAGCACCTGCTGCGCGCTGAGCTGCTCCCATGGCGTTGTGACGATGGCGGCAGTGCCGTTGAGCTCGCGTACAAGCTGTACCGCTTCGGTAACGGCGGTTTCACAAAGCTGCTGTGTGCGGCTCAGCAGCAGCAGCTCGGCACGGCGGATCTGATCCTCGTAAAATTCAGCAAAGGCGGAAAGATAGGAGCTGCATTTTCCGGCGTCCACGACCGTGATCGCGCTCCCGCGGACAAGCGACGGGTCTTCTTTTACAAGCATGTCAACGGTGGCAAGGATCTCGGAGAGCTTGCCCACGCCGGACGGTTCGATCAGAATGCGGTCGGGCTTCCAATCCGCGACGGCTGTTTGGATGGCGGCGGTAAAATCGCCGACCAACGAGCAGCAGATGCAGCCGGAGTTGATTTCGGAGATTGTCAAGCCCTGCTCGCGCAAAAAGCCGCTGTCGATACTGGCTTCGCCAAATTCGTTTTCGATCAGCACCAGCTTTTCGCCGTGGCAGCCCTCCGCGATCAGCTTTTTAATGAACGTTGTTTTTCCCGCTCCAAGAAAACCGGAAATCACATCAATTGTAGTCATATACGTATGCCTTCTTCATCCATTTCGATTCTATTATAGCAGACAATGGGGAGGATGGAATATCATTTGATTTGGCGCAGGACATTTTTGGTCTTTGACCGGCGGCTTGCAGCGGGGCAGCTGCCCGCTGAGAAAAAAACGCTTTTTGACAGACGCAAAAACCGCCCGTTTTCACGAGCGGCCTTGACTTACGGTTTATTCAATATGCCTTATAACGTCAATCGGCGATGGTCAGCGCGACCTTCATCATGTCGTGGAACGCGTTTTGCCGTTGTTCGGCGGTGGTTTCCTCTCCGCCCTCCAGAATGTCGGAGATGGTGCAGATCGCCAGCGCCTTTTTGCCGGTGCGCGCGGCGTTCATATAGAGCGCGGCAGCTTCCATCTCCACGGCGAGCACGCCCATCTTGCGCCACACAAGCGTTGCTTCCTTGCCGCCGTCGTCATAGAACGTGTCGGAGGAAAGCAGGTTGCCGACCTGATGGGAAAGGTGACGGCGCTCGCACTCATCCGCAGCCTTGCGCAGAAGACCGTAGTCGGCAATGGGTGAAAACGAGCCGCCAAGCTGATACTGGCTGCCAAAGTTGGAATTGGTGCAGGCGCCCTGCCCAAGAACCAGGTCAAACAGCTTCAGATGCGGATCAATCGCGCCGGCCGAGCCGATACGGATGATGTTTTCCACGCCGAAGAAGGAAAAGAGCTCATACGAATAGATGCCGATCGAGGGCATTCCCATGCCGCTGGCCATGACCGAAACGCGTTTGCCCTGATAATAGCCGGTATAGCCGTGAATGCCGCGGACATTGTTGACAAGCTCTCTGTCGGTCAGATAGGTTTCCGCGATCATCTTTGCGCGCAGTGGGTCGCCGGGCATGAGTACGGTTTTTGCAAAGTCCTTTGGACCGCAGGAAATATGTGGTGTCAGATTCGCAGTTATCATGGTACTCCTCCCAAAAACGACTTATTTATATAAGTATAGCATACCCAACTTTGCCTTGACAAGGCGACGGGGGCGGCACTATACTCAAATGCAATAAACAAACTATGAATTTTGAGGGCGCCTATGCTGGAAACAAAGA
Organism: uncultured Oscillospiraceae bacterium; assembly: GCA_964636685.1. Classification (GTDB taxonomy): domain Bacteria; phylum Bacillota; class Clostridia; order Christensenellales; family CAG-138; genus CAZWUK01. Next base: position 3,158 of record CAZWUK010000090.1, on the reverse strand, counting down.
TCCCCGAAGGATACGTCTCCGCCCTTGGGTTATATGATACCCAGAGCGCGATTGCCTTAATCAAACGTACGTTTCAGGACTCGCTGTCGGCGGTACTGCAATTGAAGCGCGTTTCCGCGCCGTTGTTTGTCGATCCGGCGGCAGGCCTCAACGATAATCTCAACGGCGTGGAGCGGCCGGTGTCCTTTGACGCGCCCGCGACGGGCATGACGGCGGAGGTTGTGCATTCGCTGGCAAAATGGAAGCGCTTTGCGCTGGACCGTTACGGCTTTCGCCCCGGGAAGGGCTTGTACACCGATATGAACGCCATCCGGCGGGACGAGGAGCTGGACAATCTGCACTCGATCTATGTAGATCAGTGGGACTGGGAAAAGGTCGTCACCGAGGATGAACGCAACACGGCCTATCTCAAGAGCACCGTGACCGCGATTGTGGACTCGATTTGCTACACACTTGCCGTTATCAAGGCAAAATATCCGCAAATCGGCGTAGAGCTTTGCCGCCAGATTACGTTTGTGACCTCGCAGGAGCTGCTGGATCTGTATCCCGACAAGACGCCAAAGGAACGGGAGTATTTGTTTGTCAAGGAACATAAGACCGTGTTCATACAGCAGATCGGCGATTTGCTTTCCGACGGAAAGCCGCACGACGGCCGCGCGCCCGACTATGACGATTGGAAGCTCAACGGCGATATTCTGTTCTACGATCCTGTCTTGGACTGTGCCATGGAAATCTCCTCCATGGGCATCCGGGTCGATCCGAAATCGCTGGACGAGCAGCTGAAAAAAGCGCATTGCGACGATCGCCGGACGCTTCCTTTCCACAAAGCGCTGCTTGCGGGCGAGCTGCCGTTGACCATCGGCGGCGGCATCGGACAGTCGCGGCTGTGCATGCTGCTGCTTGGAAAGGCACACATCGGCGAGGTGCAATCCTCCATCTGGGATGTTAGAACAATCGACGAATGCAAAAAGCATAATGTAACGATACTGTAACAATAAAAGCCGAAAAAAGACGTTCTTTCGCATAAAACGCAGGGGAATTTCATTGGAAACGACTGCTCAAGGCTCCATCCGAACGATGGAGTCTTGTTATATTCATCTGAAAACGATGTATAGGCGTCAAAGCCGGACGTCCCGCTTCCTGCATGCCGGCGGTCAAATGCCGCATGGGAGAACCACCGCAGCGGCGCGCAAAAAAGACGAGAAAAATATACGGTATGATTGCTTAATTATGCACGAAGAAACGGAAATGTAACAATGTATATGACCGGATCGAAAAAAGACCGTTTTCTGCGAAAAAAGCACATTGCATTCGTGAAATTAAATGCGAAAACTTTTCTGAATGTAACAAGGTAGTCACAACGACCTTGTATAATTTCTCCATACTAAAAATATATATACAGGAATTGGAAAAAGGAAACGGCTTTTTCACATAAAAAGGGGGAGAAATTTATGAGGAGCACACGCTTTGCAAAGCTTTTGAGCATGGTACTGACCATTGCGATGGTGATGACGGTGCTGCCGCTCGGCGCGCTGGCGGAAACGGTCGCGCCCACGGAGGCAACGTCTGTTTCCAAGCAGCAGGGTGAGAATATTACGGAAAGCGTCGGTGAGACGGAGGCAGCGGACTCTAAGGCCGCCGCACCGCTTGCGCTTGGCGCTGCGCCTTATGCTGTGACCGGCGGCGAATCCCCGCAGTCGCTTGCTTTGACGGTCGGCGGCAAGGATACGCTGAACTATTCCGGCACGCTGCTCAGCAACGGCTGGTATACGAACACGCCCACGGGCTACAGCTGGAGCGCTTCGCCCAGCGGGATTGTGACGCTTTCCGGCAGCGGCGCAAGCTGCACGGCGACGGCGGTTGCCGTGGGTACCACGACCGTGAGCGTAACCGCGACAAGAAATAGATACACCTCCCGTACGGAGAAGTTTGTCATCACCGTGACCGCGGCGACTCCGGCAATCTCCGGCAGCAGCACGGTCGTCGCGGGCAATACCGCGACGCTGACGGCAAACTTCACGCCGACCGCCTGGACGAGTTCCAATGAAGCGGTGGCCACGGTTTCTGCTTCCGGCGTTATCACGGCAAAGACCGCGGGCAGCACGACGATCACGGCGACTGATGGCGCCAAGACCGCGACGCTGACGCTCAACGTAACCGCTGCGGAGATTTCCGGCGGCACGCGCGTGTTTACCGGCGGAAAGCTTGCGCTGACGGTAAACTTTACCGGTGCGCACTGGTCCAGCGCGGACGAAACCGTTGCCACGGTTGACGCAAACGGACAGGTGACGGCGCTCAAGGCCGGTACGACGACCATCAGCGCAACCAACGGCGTCGCGACGGCTTCCACCGTGGTGACTGTCGAAGCGGGCATTCAGATTTCCGGCGGCGGCAAGATGTTTGTCGGCGCGACCCAGCAGCTCACGGCCAACGCGCTCGAGGGCGAAACGGTCGCCTGGTCTTCCAACAACGATAACGTTGCAACGGTGGATCAGAACGGACTTTTGACCGCGATTTCTGCCGGTCAGGTTACGATCACCGCGACAACGGCAAATCAGGGCACGGCGTCTGTCACCGTGCTGGTAGAAGCCTATACGGTTTCCCTGTACTCCAACTATCCGGACGGCGCGCAGAAATTTACCTATGACGGTCAGACCGGCGCGGGCGCGCTGGTTGCCGCGCAGAATACCTATGCCGTCTATCAGGTAGGGTTCAATGAAAACTTTACCTTTACTTCGAATCTTGCGTTTACCTGCGTGAACCATGAGTTTGTCAATTGGACGGAGAATGCGGACGGCAGCGGCGCAAGCTATTCCGCGGGCGACGTGCTCTTGATCGACAAAAACGTCAAGCTTTATGCGCAATGGGAGCCGTCGGCGGTGACAGAGACGGAGGTTTCCGTTTCCGTTTCCTATTATAATACGAACAATGGCCTGGTGAAGAAGCTGTCTACAGCCGGCACCTATAACAGCGCGACAGGCGAGATCACCTTCCAGGTTCATAAAAACGAACAGGTCGGCGCGCCCTACAACAGCGGCGCACTGTGCGGCTGGACAATCGGCGGAGAGAACGTGGATCTTGGCGGTATGTGCACCACGACAAGCTATACGCTGAGCAACGGCGTGTATAGCGTCAAGGCTACCGCAAGATACGATACC
>CAZWUK010000089.1:0-8333 GCA_964636685.1 uncultured Oscillospiraceae bacterium | reverse complement strand
GGCGCTGATCGGCATGAACGCCCATGCGCTGCTCGACTGGTTCAAAATCCGCTGCTGCAAAAACGCGCAGACGGAGATTCGTGATCTTGCGTGGAAAATGCTTCGTCTTTGCAAGGAAGCCGCGCCTGATCTGTTTACTGACGCAGGCCCTTCCTGCGTGACGCTAGGGTATTGTCCCGAAAACGACTTCCAGAACAAGGACTGCCATGTGATCCGCAAGGATCGCGCCATGGCGCTGCTGCGCGCCGCGCAAAAAGAGTAATTCTTTCTATATTAGCGGGTTTCATTGACGAAATCCGTGAAATTTGGTAGAATCTTTTTGCATTAAGGGAGTAGTCGCCGCATTTGCGTTACTAAGTCAACATCCTGACGGTGTGTACCGTCTGGCTTAGTTGGAATGGACGAGACTTATTTGCAATGTTTTGATTGCAAATAAGTCTATTTTTTTGTTCTCCGCGGCAAACTTTGATCATAGGTGGTAATACAACATGAGCATTTGGGTTTCTGCACTCCTCTTCGCGGTCGGCGTGTTTCTTGTGGTCAAGGGCGGCGACATCTTTGTCGATGCTGCCAGCTGGATCGCCCGTGCCTTCGGCATTCCTTCTTTCATCATCGGTGCAACGATCGTCAGCGTTGCCACGACCCTGCCGGAGATGATCGTTTCCATCATCGCCGCGGCGGAGGGCAAGGTGGACATGGCAATCGGCAACGCAGTTGGCTCGGTGACTGCAAATACCGGCTTGATTTTGGGCATTGCAATGCTGTTTATGCTCATTCCCACCGCAAGAAAAGCGTTCTGGAAGCAGATCTCGCTTTTGGCAGGCGCGGCTGCGGTACTGACTGTCGCATGCCTCGGCGGTTCTCTCCATCCTGTGGGCAGCATTCTTCTGATCCTGATCTTTGCAGCGTTCGTCTTTTTGAATCTCAAAACCGCAAAAGAGGACATGGACAGCCCGGAAGAACTCAAAAAAGAGCGCAAGGACATCATCAAGAACCTGCTGCTGTTTGTACTCGGCGCAGGCTGCATCGTCGTCGGTTCCCAGCTTTTGGTCAACTGTGGTGGGGACATCGCATTGTTTTTCGGCGTGCCGGAACGCATCATCGCGGTCACGCTGGTCGCCGTCGGCACTTCGCTGCCGGAGCTTGTCACCACGGTCACCGCGATTGCAAAGAAGGAATCCAGCCTGTCCATCGGCAATCTCATCGGTGCCAACATCATCGATCTTTCGCTGATCCTGCCCATCTGCTCGCTGGTTTCCGGGCAGGCGCTCCCCGTGTCGCAGCAGAGCCTTGCAATCGACATTCCGGTTTGCCTCGGCATCACGCTGATTGCCGTCGTCCCGCTGCTCGTTCGCCAGAAGAGCTCCAAGGTACAGGGCGTTGTGCTGTTGCTTGCCTATGCCGCTTACCTCGTGTGCATTCTGTAATTGCCCAAACAAATCGTTTGACATCGCGCAAAAAGCCTTTCGCCAGATGGCGAAAGGCTTTTTTGCGGCTCTATATCATTCGGGGGAATCAATCATAATAGCTGAACGTGCCCTTGCGCATGTTCCACATGTTGTTTTTGACCTTGAGATATTCCTTGATCCCTTCGTAACCATACTCACGTCCGAGTCCACTGTTTTTGTTGCCGCCGAAGGGGCAGTTCATCTGAGAACCGTTGGGCATGTTCACCCAGACGGAACCGGCGTTGATCTGCTGCGCCGCACGGTACGCCACGCGGTAATCGAGCGTAAAAATATTGGCGCCAAGCCCAAAGCTTGTATCGTTGGCAAGACGAATCGCTTCGTCGAGATCATGGTACTTCTGCACGCACAGCACCGGCCCGAAGATCTCCTCGTTGACGCAGGCAAAGGACTGATCCACCCGGTCGAGTATCGTCGGCAGATAGAACGCGCCGTCCTTGCACGCGCCTTCTTCGTAGGCCTTGCCGCCGCAAACAAGCCGCGCGCCGCTGCTGACGGCCGCCTGCACATAAGCGTCTACCTCGTCCCGGTGCTGCTTGGAAATGAGCGCGCCCATCTCGGTCGCGGGATCCATGGTATCGCCCAGCTTCAGCGAGGACACCGCCGTTTTCAGCTTCTCAAGGAATGCGTCGTAAATATCCTCATGCAGGTACAGGCGCGTTGTCGCGCAGCAGACCTGACCCTGGTTGGAGCAAAGCCCCAGCACCATGCACTGTACGGCGGAATCCATGTCGCAGTCTGGTTCAACGATAACGGGGCCCTTGCCGCCAAGCTCGAGCAGCGGCTTTTTGATGATGGGCGATCTTGCGGAGATCTCAAGCAGCCGGCGTCCGACGGCCTCGCTGCCCGTAAAGGCGATCACATCCACCTCACGGTTGCCCGCAAGCTCCTCGCCGACGGTTCTTCCGCTGCCGGAAACGATGTTGACAACGCCCTTGGGCATGCCGGCCTCCAGCATGATCTCACCCAGCACCGCCGTGGTCAGCGGCGTCATGCTGGACGCTTTGCACACGGTGGTATTGCCGGCGGCAAGCGCAGGGGCAAGACTTCTCGTCAAAAGATGCAGCGGATAGTTAAAGGGGCTGATGACCGCTACCACACCGTAGGGTTCGTAGGTCGTAAAATCAAACAGTCCCCGGCGCAGACCGTTCTTCACGGGGATCACGTCGCCGTGGATTTCCTTGGCGATTCCTGCAAAGTATTCAAACGAATAGCAGGAGAACGGAATATCAAATCCCGACGTTTCCGCGATGGGCTTTCCGGCGTCCTGCGCCTCCAGCGCGGCAAGCTCCGAAAGACGGCTGCGCATGACGCGCGCCACGTTATTGAGAATCTCGGCGCGGTCGGATGCGTCCATATCCCGCCATGCGGGGAATGCCGCGCGCGCCGCCTTGCACGCCGCGTCAACTTCGCTCTGCTCGGCAGCGGCAACCCGTCCGATCGGCTGCCCGTTTGCCGGATTGTAGCTTGTGATATACTTGCCGCTGATGGGCTTTACCCATTCGTTATTGATAAAAAGATCATAATCCTTCATGATAATTCTCCCTTTGTCAGCATTTGTTGGTCGATTCTCCGACGATCAGCTCCGGCGTTATCACAATATTGCGCACGGGGCTTGCAACGCTGTCGCGCAATTCCTTTTCCTTCAGGCGCAGCGCGACCAGTTCATAGACTTTTTGTGCGATCTCCGCTACGGGGAATTTGACGCTGGTCAGCCGCGGAGAGGCCGCCATCGCAAACGGCATAGCGTCGTATCCGACGATGGAAATATCCTCCGGCACGCGTTTGCCAAGCTCCTTGACGCCGCGGATCGCGCCGAACGCCACCACGTCGTAGTATCCGAAAAACGCCGTGATCTCCGGCATTGTCTCCAGCGCCTTTCTTGCGGCGCGCCTGCCGGCGTCATAATCAAAGCCGTCGGCGGTGACAACGTAACGTTCGGTGATGCCTGCCGCAGCAAGCGCCTGATAGTAGCCCTCGCGCTGCGCATCGGAATGGGACTGCCGGGTCTTGCGGTCGATGAAACAGATATTGCGGTGTCCCAGCTCGATCAGATGTCGCATCGCCATCATGGCGCCCGTCTGGTTATCGATCACCACCGAATCGGAGGCGAATCCTTCGATCGAACGGTCGATCAGAATCACCGGGATGCCGAGACTCTGGATCTCCAGCAGGCGGGTTGCCCGGTCGGACGTCGGAATGGAAATGATCGCGTCCACCTTCTTCATGATGAGCGTAGACAGCGCCGTGTCCTCAATGGCCGTATCATATGAGGTGTTGCAGATGATGAGGTTTTCACCGTACTCCAAAAGCTTTCTTTGGATCTGCTCGGCAAGACCGCCCAGCGTTTCATTGGAGATATGCGGAATCATCAGCCCGATGGTGAAGGACTTTTTTTTGCGAAGACCGCCCACCAGATGGTTCGGATAATAGCCCAGCTGTTTGACGGCGTCGTTGACGCGCTTGGTCAAATCCTCACTGACATATCTCGTCTTGTTCAGCACGTGCGACACCGTCGCCGTGGATACGCCCGCCGTTTTTGCAACGTCGCTTATGGTTGCGATTCCGCTGTCCGATCTTTCCATATTCTCCCCATTACCATTACAAATTTCACATTGATATTTTCATCGAAAAGAATCAGATCCGCATCCTTGCCGATGCCGATGCTGCCCTTTTCGGAAAACACGCCCAAGGTCTTTGCCGGCGTCACCGTCAGCATCTGCACCGCGGTTGTCATCGGCAAGCCGACGCCGTGAACCATCGTGCGGATCAGCCGATCCGCTGTGCAGACGCTCCCGCCGAAGCTCTTGCGTCCCGGCATATAAGCAACGCCGCCTTCGATCTCCACGCGCTGACCGTTTTTGAGACTGCCGAGAATGCTCTCTGTCGCGTCTACGCCGGCGGCACGCATGGAATCCGTCACAAGACAAATATGCTCCGGGCCTTTGGCCTTCACGATCAATTTCAGCAAGGGGATCGGGAGATGGCAGCCGTCGGCAATGATCTCTGCCGTCAGCTCGTCATGCAGCAGCGTACTCTCCGCAACGCCCAGATACATTTTGGCGTTTTTACGGGTCAGACGCGACATTCCATTGTAAAGATGTGTAACCATAGTATAGCCATTTTCAATGGCATTGGCAACATCTTCCTCTGTGCCGTCCGTGTGTCCCATGGAGGCAATCACGCCCTTTTCCCGCAGGTAACGCCCCATCTCCATCGCGCCCGGAAGCTCCGGTGCGACCGTCCATTTGCGGATCGCCGGAAACTTGCGCAGGATTCTGCGGTATTCCTTGGGCTCCGGCGTCTTGAGAAACTTCTCGTCCTGCGCGCCGTTCTGCGCCGGTGCAAAATACGGGCCTTCGAGATGGATGCCCAGAATATTGGGCATGTTCTCCCACGTCTTTTGCGCTTGGGTAATGTTTCCGAGATTTTCCACAAGCTCATCGTCCCGGCTGGAAAGCGTCGTGGGCACGATCGAGGTCGTACCGTACTGCATATGCGTTCTGCAAGCGTGGAATACCGATTCCAGATCGCCGTCCATAAAGTCGCAGTTGCCCGCGCCATGCGTGTGTGTATCGATAAAGCCCGGCGCAAGATAATTGCCCCGCGCATCCACGATCTTCCCATCAAAGGAAACGGGATCGACCGACGATTCGGTCACGTCCGCAATCTTTCCATCCTCCACCAACACGGAGGTTCCCAGCGGGAGCATCCGGTATGGCGTGATGACCTTTGCATTGACAATCAGCGTTTTCATGCTGTCGCCTCCTCTAAGTTTACCGTGCTTACTGCATCACCTTGGGGTCGATCTCGGAAGCGGAGTCCGCATCCAGGAACAGGTACGCATCGTCATGCTCACGGATGATGCTGCCGGGCAGCTCCTCCGAAATCCCCTCGCGGAAGAATCTTCCGATAATATGCGCCTTGGTGATGTGCGGCACGATGGTTACAAGGTGCTTTGCACGAACCAGCGCGGGAATGGTCAAGGTCAGCGCCGTGCGCGGCACATCCGCATGCGTTTTGAACCATCCGTCAACAACCTGCTGATCGACGCAGGTATCGTCAAGCCCGGGATTGACCTTGACGTTCACCGGATCGTTGAAATCCGCGATGCCCGGGTCGTCAAAGGCAAGATGTCCGTTTGCGCCGATGCCGAGGAAGGTGATATCCACGGGATACTGATCCAGCAGGTCGCCATAGCGCTTGCATTCGGCGGGGATATCCTTGGCGTTGCCATCGAGATAGAACACGTTCTTGAAGGGCTTTTTGGTAAAGAAGCGCTCTCTCAGATACTGTCCGAAGGACTGCGGCGCGTCGCCCGGCAGACCGATGTACTCGTCCATATGGAAGGCGTTGATCCGAGACCAATCGATCTCGTCGTGCTGCATCAGCGCGTGAATCACGTCCATCTGCGACGGGGCGGAAGCAAAGATCATGTTGATCTCGTCTTTTTTTGCCAGCTCCGCCACCATGAGCTTTGCGGCAAGCGCCGCGCCGGCAACGCCCATCTCCCCACGCGTGGGGCTGACGGAAACGTGCAGCTTGTCGAATAGAAATTTACGTTCCAATTGTTACAATCCTCCTGTTAAGAATACCACATGATTTACGTAAACATTTAACTCTCGTCTGAAAAAGAAGCCGTTTTTTTGCGGCTGTTGCCGCGGGCCCGCGTGGCGGACCCGCGGTGCAATACAAGTTGTCGTTTATGCCAGTTTCTTTCTGCGCAATACGTCGGTGAGGACGGAGATGAGCAGAATCATGCCGAGGATGGTTCTTTGCCAATACACGTCCACGCCCAGAAGGTTGAATGCGTTGGTAACGATTGCCATGACCAGCACGCCCAGGAATGCGCCAAACATCGTGCCTTCGCCGCCGGAGACCGAGCAGCCGCCGATAACGCAGCCCGCGATGACGTTCATTTCCATGTTCTGTCCCTGCGTCGGGATGGCGCCGCCCATGCGGGCTGCCAGCAGCACGCCGGAGATACCTGCCATAAAGCCCATGAAGGTATAGGCGAAGATGCGCAGCTTATCGACCTTGATGCCGGAAAGCCTTGCAGCTTCTTCGTTGCCGCCGATGAAATAGAACTGACGGAACCAGCCGGACTTTGCAAACAGAATGCCGAAAACGACCATCAGCACGATGCAGATAATGATCGGGGTCTGGATCTTTCCGACCATGGCGCGACCGATGATATTATAGCTGTCCGGGAAGTTCGGCTTGCCGACGCCCTTGGTCAGAATGTAGATCAGACCGCGGACGATGTTCTGCATTGCGAGCGTGGCGATCATGGAGTTGACCTTGAGCTTGGCAATCAGGATGCCGTTTGCAAAGCCCACGATCGTCGCGGCGATGATGCCTACGAGAATCGCAATCGGTGCGCCGAGCTCTGCGTCGAGGCAAAGACCGCTGATGACGCCGGTAAAGCCCGCCGTTGCGCCGATGGACAGGTCAAACCCGCCAAGCACCAGCAGCAGCGTCATGCCGATGGCCATGATCGCTTCAAAGGACGCGCCGAGGAAGATTGAATGCAGGTTGCCGAACACGAGGAAATTGGGGTTGGCGATTACCAGCGCGATCGACGCAACAACAATTGCCAGAAGGAGCGGCACCTCCTTGATCGAGAAAAAGTGTCTCACATGATCCGTGAGTTGCAGTTTTTGTTTGCTTTCCATTACCGTTCACCCTCCAGCTCAATAGATTGATGCATTGAAAGCAGAATTTGTTGTTCATCGAAGTTCGCTCTTGTGAATTCTTCGATTATTTTGCCGGAATTCATCACAAGGATGCGATCGGCCATGTTCATGATCTCATCCAGCTCCGAGGAAATCACCAGCACCGAAAGGCCGGCGTCGGACAGCTCGTGGATGATGCGGTGGATGTCCGCCTTGGACGCCACGTCGATGCCGCGGGTCGGATCCATGGCGATCAGCACCTTGGGATCGTCCGCGATGCACTTTGCCACAAGCACCTTCTGCTGGTTGCCGCCGGAAAGGAAGCGAACCACCTGCTTTGGCGACGTCATTTTGATGGCAAGATCCTTTTGGTATTTCTTTATCACCTTGCCGATCTTTCTCTTTTGCAGAAAACCCGCGCGCGTCAGCTTCGGCAAAATGCACGCAATGGCGTTGTTCTCCACGGTATCGTTTAGGAACAATCCCTGCGTTTTGCGATTTTCCGGAATCAGCAGAATCCCCTGATCCTTGCTCACCGCAGGGTTTTTCATGCAGACCGGCTTGTCCTGTATCGTGATCGTTCCGGAGACCGCGCTGCGCAACCCGTAGATGGTCTCGCACAATTCCGTTTTGCCGCAGCCGATGATGCCGGCAATCCCCAGCACCTCTCCCTTTGCGACGGAAAAGCTCACATCCTTGAAATGCTTGCCGTCGCTGAGATGCTTGACCTCAAACACCTTTTCATCGCTGATGCTGCGCCCGGCGTCCATACCGCTGTAAGCCTTATATTCGCGCCCGATCATCAGGCTGATAAGCTCCTGCACGGTGATGTCGTTAATGCTGCACCAGCGTGCCTTTTTGCCGTCGCGCAGCACCATCACGTTATCCACGATGTCGAATACTTCGCTCATGTGGTGCGAGATGTAAATGATGGAGTATTTGTTCTTCTTGAGCTGGCGGATAAAATCGAACAGCGTTTCGATTTCCTTTTCCTCCAGCGAGGAAGTGGGTTCATCCAAAATCAGGATCTTGGGGTCTTTGGAAATCGCCTTGATGATCTCCACAATCTGGCGCTTGCCGATGGTCAGATCCCCAACCTTATCCCAAGGCTTGATATCTACGTTGAATTCGTCGAGAAGGATATGTTTTTGCAGGCGATCCGCGAAACGCGGAAGCAACCGCGGTTTTCCGA
>CAZWUK010000088.1:0-8533 GCA_964636685.1 uncultured Oscillospiraceae bacterium | reverse complement strand
CGCATAGCGGGTGGATTTTTGCGCTGCCATGGGCAGCGCTGACTGAAGTCCTTAACGAATAAAAAAGGGGCAAAATGCCCCTTTTTATGATAACGGAACTGCATAACGCTATCGGATTATAAGCTGACCGTCTGCAACATCGATCACAAGATTCGTTTCGGGCGCGACGTCCGAACCGATGATCCTGCGCGCAAGCAGGGATTCCACATGCGACTGAATATACCGTTTGAGCGGGCGCGCCCCGTAAACCGGATCGCTGCCATGGTCGATGATGTACGCCTTCGCCGCATCCGTCACCGTCACAGACAGACGTTTGTCCGCCAGCCGCCGGTCGAGATCCTGAATCAGCAGATCGACAATATTTAAAAGATTGTCCTTCGTCAGCGGGCGATAGAAAACGATCTCATCCAAGCGGTTCAAAAACTCCGGTCGGAACTGCTGCTTGAGCAGCAGCGAAACCGTATCGCGCGCCTGCTTGCTGATATCGCCGTCTTTTCCGATCCCATCCAAAATGACGTCCGATCCCAAATTGGAGGTCAAAATGATGATGGTGTTCTTGAAGTCTACCGTACGCCCCTGTCCGTCGGTAATTCGTCCGTCGTCCAGCACCTGAAGCAGAACGTTCAATACGTCCGGGTGCGCTTTTTCCACCTCGTCAAAGAGAATTACGGCATATGGTTTTCTGCGGACGGCTTCCGTGAGCTGCCCGCCCTCGTCATAGCCCACGTACCCCGGAGGCGCGCCGATCAGACGCGACACGGAATACTTCTCCATGTACTCGGACATATCGATACGCACCATACTCTTTTCATCGTCAAAGAGCGCTTGTGCCAGTGCTTTTGCCAGCTCCGTCTTGCCAACGCCCGTCGGCCCCAGGAACAGGAACGAGCCGATGGGCCGGTTGGGATCCTGAATGCCCGCACGCGAGCGCAGGATTGCGTCGCACACGCGCTCGACCGCCTCATCCTGCCCGATCACCCGCGCATGCAGAATATCGTCCAGATGCAGCAGCTTTTCGCGTTCGCCCTCCATCAGGCGCGATACCGGAATGCCGGTCCAACGCGCGACAATACGCGCAATCTCCTCCTCCGTCACCCGATCCCTGAGAAACGTGCTATCGTGGTTGGCTTTCTCCGCCAGCGCCTCCTCCTCTTCCAGCGCCTGCTGCAGCTGCGGCAGTCTGCCGTACTTGAGCTCTGCGGCCTTGTTGAGATCATAGGTCGCCTGCGCCCGTTCGATCTGTGCGTTTGTCTGCTCAATGTCCTCGCGCAGCTTTTGCACCTTTCCGATCGCCTGCTTTTCATTCTCCCATTTGGACTTCATCTCGGCAAACGTCGCGCGGTGCTCCGCAAGCTCCTTTTGGATCTCCGTAAGCTGCTCCATCGAAAGCCTTCCCGTTTCCTTTTTCAGCGCCGCTTCTTCAATCTCCAGCTGCATGATCTTTCTGGAAATATCGTCCAGCTCGGAGGGCATGGAATCCATCTCCGTCTTGATAAGCGCACACGCCTCGTCCACAAGGTCGATCGCCTTATCCGGCAAAAAACGATCGGAGATGTAACGGTTGGAGAGCGTCGCGGCGGCAATCAGCGCCTGATCCTGAATCTTGACGCCGTGGAACACCTCATAGCGTTCCTTTAAGCCACGCAAAATCGAAATCGTATCCTCCACCGTCGGCTCAGGCACCAGCACCGGCTGGAAACGCCGTTCCAGCGCGGCGTCCTTTTCAATATACTGCCGGTATTCGTTGAGCGTCGTCGCGCCGATGCAGTGCAGCTCGCCGCGCGCCAGCATGGGCTTGAGCAGATTCCCCGCGTCCATCGCGCCCCCGGTTTTGCCCGCGCCGACGATCGTGTGCAATTCATCGATGAACAGGATGATCTTGCCGTCGCTGTCCTTGATCTCGTTGAGCACCGCCTTGAGACGCTCCTCAAATTCGCCGCGGAATTTAGCGCCTGCGACCAGCGCGCCCATATCCAGAGCAAACAGCATCCGGTTCTTGAGATTGTCCGGCACGTCGCCGCGCACGATACGCAAGGCGAGTCCCTCCGCGATGGCAGTTTTGCCGACGCCCGGTTCACCGATCAAGCAAGGGTTGTTTTTCGTCTTTCTGGACAGAATACGTATGACATTGCGGATTTCATCATCCCGCCCGATCACGGGATCAAGCTTTTGATTGCGCGCCAATTCAACCAGATCCTGCCCGTATTTTTTCAGCACGTCATAGGTGCCTTCCGGATTATCCGTTTCGACCTTCCGATTGCCGCGCACGGTTTTCAGCTGCTCGGAAAATGCCTTCTCCGTCACAGTAAATTCCGAGAAAAGCTGCTTGACGACGGAATTCGGTTTGTGCAAAAGCCCCAGCAGCAAATGCTCCACCGAAACATAGCCGTCTCCCATTTTCTCAGCGGTCTTTTCGGCGTCGTTCAGCGCTTCGTCAAGATCTCTTGTCAGATAGACCGACTCGGCATTTTGCGGCGCGCCGCTCACCTTTGCGAGCTGTTCGATGCGATTGGTTACGGCAGCCGCAAAGCGCTGCACATCCACGCCCATCGCTTTAAAAATGTTGCCAATCAGTCCCTCCGGCTGCTGAACAAGCGCAGCCAAAAGATGCTGCTGCTCGACCTGCGTGTTCCCCTTTTCTACCGAAAGGCCATGCGCCGTCTGTACGGCTTCGATGCTTTTCTGCGTTAATTTCTGAATATTCATATGGTTTCCTCCCGTGCCCTCACACTAGAATTTGATTTTGATGCAGATATACCGAATACAGCCGCTCCACCGCGCGGGTCGCCGCGACCGGCTGATCGAGATTGGCAAAAAACGTTTTGAGCGCCGTATCGACCAGATCGATATACGAACCGATCGCTTCGCCGACCTGGGTGCTGTCTGCCGTTTCCCCGCCGCGCAGGACGAGCTTTCTTACATATTTTCCATCTTCCAGCACTGCCTTCGTTTCTCCCAAAAGCGCTTGCTCGATCTTTTCCCAAAGCTTGAAAAACTCCATCATGTACAGCATCAGCGAGCTGCTTTGGCTGCGAATCGAAACGCGAAGCTCTCCCAGCACCGGCTTTTCATTGCGATACAGCTCGACGCAATATCGTACGGTGGGATTGTATTTATAGCTTAGCGCGCTCCGCAATGAAAACATGCTGTCGGATGGCTGCAGCATCACCTGAAACGCATGCGCCGGAACCAGCATCGTCTCGATCTGCCGGAACACCTCCCGCATACGCTTTTCCGGCGTCACGTAGGACACATACTCGGCAAGAATCTGGTTTATCATATTGGAACGGCTGGTGCCGATCTCATAGGCAAGTCGATCGACCTCCGTGACGACGTCGTCCATAAGCACCAGCGAATATACACTCTTTTTCATGCGCATCTCCTTCTTCTGTCTTTTTATACTATACAACGGTTTTCATAATTTGCAATCAATATTATATAATTGTAATAGCATTTTTGCATTTGCGCCATGATTGCCAGCAGACGTTCTCCGTATTGGGCGTCGCCGCGTCTTCCCGGGAGATCGCGCAATGGAGCCTGCATATAACAAAGGCGCTGGAGCGGTTTTCCGACCCCAGCGCCTTGGTTTCCCGTTGTTCTATTTCAGCATCACGCCGCCCACCGGACGAACGGAAAGCCGGTAGCAGCAGCCTTCGCCAAAAACAGTCTCCATCCCGGTACAGTAGGCGTCCACCGCATCTTTGGGGATCAACGCCTGAATCGTGCCGGCAAAGCCGCCGCCGTGCACGCGCCACGCGCCGCGTCCGGAAAGCATACGCGCCGACATGGCGAGCGCCAGCGCGAGACTGCGCTCCTTCGCCTCTGTCGGGCACACGTTTTGCAGCTGCATGAAGGACGAGTCGCCGGAAGCGTTCATCAGCGCGATCACGCGCTGCATGTTCCGTTGCCGGAGCGCCTCGACAAGCAGAGGAACGCGTTCGTTTTCCTCGAAGAAATGGATCGCACGGAGAATGGCGCGGTCGCTCACCTGCTTGCGAAGCGCACCGATTGCGGCAAAGAACCGTTCCGGCGCCACCTCGCGCAGCACAGTCTTTCCAAAATAGGCCGCCACCGAACGCATTTCGTTTGGAATTGCAGCATATTCGGGCGTCAAATCCGCA
Source organism: uncultured Oscillospiraceae bacterium (assembly GCA_964636685.1). Taxonomy (GTDB): domain Bacteria; phylum Bacillota; class Clostridia; order Christensenellales; family CAG-138; genus CAZWUK01. The sequence continues at coordinate 4,412 of CAZWUK010000088.1, read as the reverse complement.
TGGCTGCCATGCGCGTCCACAATACAGATGCTATACCCCAGCGCATCCAAATCACAGTTAATCGGCTCGATGACCGGCTGCATTCTGTCCCGAAAATCGATCGCGACAAACCCGCCGACCGAAGAAGCAAGCTGATCCATCAGCCCGCTGGGTTTTCCAAAATACGCATTCTCCGCAAACTGCGCGGTCTGCGCCAGCACGATCGGGGGAATCTGCATTTCGTTGTACAGCCCCGAAAAAATGCTGCCTATCAGAATGGAATAGGCCGCCGAGGACGACAGCCCTGACCCTTTCGGTACGTTTGACGTAACGACCGCCTCAAATCCGCCGACGGTATACCCCAATGCACGAAGCTGCGCGGCGATACCGCGCACCAGCGCCTGCGAGGTATTCTTCTCATGCGGATTGGCAGAAAGATCGGTCAGATCCACGATCAAAGGCGCGTAGCCCTCCGAGTGGATGCAGACGCGGCGTTCCTCCGTTTTTGCCGCCACGGCGATCATGTCCATCGTTACAGCAGCGGCAAGCACGCGTCCCAGCTGATGGTCGGTGTGGTTTCCACCGATCTCACTGCGTCCGGGCGCGGAGAAAAAAGCCGCTTCGCGTTGTTTGGGGAACGCGCGGCAAAAGGACGAAAGCGCCTTTTGGTACCGTGCCGGTTGCAGCGGCGCCGCTCCGGCATACAGGCGCAGAAAATCCGCTTCCAAAGCGCCCGTTTCCAGTTTGCTTTTCAAGATATTCAGACTGTCCATAAACAGAACCTCCGCATCTGCATTCTGTCGGAGATGCTCACAAAACGGTATTGACCACTTGCGGCGGCCCTTCCAGAAGCATGGGGTTGGTCAGATATTGCCGGAATCTGCGGAACACCATCGCAAAATAGCTGCCAGAGCAGATTCGTTCGTCCATGACCACGCCCATCGGCAGGGAACGCTCAAACACAATCTCCCCGCGAACGCGCTTGGCGACTTCGCGCATGTTTCCCAGTGTAATGAGAATGCTGGTCGTACCAAATTCATACACATGGTGAAAGATATGGTTGGTGCGGATGCTGGCAAGGTTCGAAATCACGAGGCTTGCATGAAAGGGACTTGCTTGCAGAATCTTCTTGGGCAGCAGACCGTACCGATCCAGAAATTTGAACAGTCCGACGCCGACATTGCACAGCCCCGGAACCTTCAGAAGCGTTTTGACCAGATCGTCGGTAGCATTGGTATCGCCCTCCTCGCGGTTGGTATCCACATATTCCCGCAGCTTCTCATGGACGGCAAAGATATCGTCTTCCATCCTGAAGTACATCTTGTTCATGGTGCCGTCTGTCTCGCCGGGCTTGAGCACCACCATGCCGACAGAAAATTCGTTTCTGGCATAGATCTTTTTGTTGGCGATGAAGCGGTTCAGCGAAGGATACTCTGCCGCCGTACGAAGATACGCTGCAAGCACCAGCCCCAAATGCGACATGGTGTACCCTTCTTTTCTCTTCTGGTTCAAATAGGCCTGCATCGGCTCGACCGGAATGTCCAGCTCAATCATATTCATGGCGTCATAACGCTTGTTCATGATATACGGCATGACCGTATAGATCGGATCTGCGTTTTTAACGCGCCTTCCATCTTTGCGCACGAAATTCCCTCCCAAATTTTAAGTTTCCTTGTCCCACACCATACGATAGCGGAAAAAATAACAAAATGCAAAGGTTTCTTTTCCATTTTCTGCGTGATATACTGACAGCAATCAGGAATTGTAAATGGAGGCGCGTTCAATGCTGAAACGTAAACTCATCTTTTTGGCTGTCCCCTTGCTGCTGTTACTGCTGGCAGGCTGTTCCGTTCCTCCGCTACCCGAAAACTACGATGCCACGACTGTGGAACAAAAAGCAACCGAGGCACTGCAATACTTGGTCGCCCGCGATTATGCGTCCGTCAGCGCAATGGTGCGCGCCGATCTGCAGGAAGCGCTTTCCCCGGAAACGCTGGAAAACGCATGGTCGGGGAAAGCGGATGCCTTGGGCGAATACAAAAGCTGCTCGCTCAAGCAATTGTTCGGCACCGAGGGCAGCGCCGATGGAAAAACCTACGGCGGCGCCATCATGACCGCGGTCTTTGACAGCAAATCCGTCATCTTTACATTCACGTTTGATGCGGACTATCAGCTGGTCGGTCTTTATATTAACTAGAGCGTGTTTCTAAAAACGCAAAAGCGGTTTGCATGGTCAAACGACTTGAGGATGGTGCGAAAAACACCGTCCTTTTTTATCTTACCTAGAAGATTGGACAAAAAACGATCCCCTGCATATTGACAGAAACGCCGTGACTCGGACATTTGATAAGCAAGCGACAAATACACTGCCCGTTTTTGGTTTTTTGTCCCGGTATGATACCGTCTGTTTCCGTTTACTTTGCGGTGTCCGTCCTGCTATAATGGCTCGAGAGATCACGATGCAAACGGAGATATACCATGGACGGCAGAAGCGGTTTTGTTTATTTTGAAGAGAAGAGAATTGCGTTTTCCGACTGCGACTTCACCGGTCGGATGAAGCTATCCGCATTATTGCGCTATACGTCGGATCTCGCGGGAAACGATTACGCAGATCGCGGTATGAACTGGGAATTTTTACAGCAGCGGGGCGTTGCGTTTTTGGTATCCAGCGTGAGAATGCGCATCCACCGCCCGATCATGGAGGAAGAAAGCGTCACGTTCTCTACGTATGAGCGCGGGATCAAGGGGCCAATATGCTTGCGCGACACCTTTGTGGAGGATGCTGCCGGGAACCGCGTAGTCTCGAGCCGTGCTGCATGGGTGCTGTGCGACCCCGTCAAGCGGCGGATCCTTCGTCCGGATACGGATCGTCTGCCAAAGCCCATCGAATCCCACTGGGACATGCCACTCGAATGTGACGATCCTGCCCGCATCAGGTTGCCAGAGACTATGCAGGACGCAGGCGAACGCAAGATCGTCTATTCGGATCTTGACGCCAACGGTCATGTAAACAACAGCGTCTACGCCGATATTGCCTGCGACTCTTTACCGCTTGACGTTTTTCGGTCCGGCATTTCTGAATTCTCCGTATTCTATCATCAGGAAGCGACGCTCGGCGATCGCTTGGCAATGGCAATCGGTACTTCCCCGGGGCGCGTCGCGGTACGCGGGAAAAACGGTGACGCCGTCTGCTTTGAACTGGAGGCGCACGGAAATTTCTGAGCGTGCCTCCATATCGCAAAGGCGCCGCCCGTAATTCGGACGCGCCTTGTTTCTCGGCTATTCCTTTTCCGCCGCCGGTTTGTCGGCTTCCTTGGGCGTCGTCCCCTTTTTTGCGGCTTCTTTTCCGGCTTTGGTCTCCTTCTCCTTCGCCGCCTTCATGGCGTCGCTCTCTTTTTTGGCTTCGGCGGCGGCCAGCTTTGCCGCTTCCTCCGCCGCGGCCGCTTTTGCCGCAGCCTCGGCGTTCTTTCGCGCCTTATCCTCCTCCGCGGTACGGATCGCCGCTTGTGCATAGGCTTTGTTGGCAAGCGCAACGGCGGTCGCCCGAATCAGCACCTTTGCCGTATCCTCTTGGGATTTCCACACCAGCGGCATCGCCGGCACCGTGCCGGAAAAGGTTGCCTGGAGCGCAGCCTCCAGTTCATCGCAGAACAGGTCGTACGCGGGCTGCATCTCCATGGTATCCAAAACCAACGCCTTGATCTTTGCAATCTCCGTAATGCTCAACACGCGCTTCAATAACGAAATTACAAGTATGAACGCCAGCTGCGGCCTCGTGTACTTTTTGTTCTCCGGCGAGCTGACCAGTTTCTGCTTGACATAATTGTTAATCATGGTCTTGGTAATCAGACCGCCCTCATCGCTGACCTCCGAGAAGGTGCCAAGATATTTTGACACAAGACCCAGCACCTGATCCATATACAGATCAAATGTTGGAAGCTCTTCCCAACGCGGCATGGCAAACGTCATTTCCATCTGCTGCATATACTCACACCTTTCACAATTATCATTAAATCATATTTTTCTGTTTCCCGCAACTTCCCGCAACGAAAAACACGTGCAAAGCAACCGACGACGCAAAAAAATGAAATCATCCCTTGCAAAAGAAAAGAACATCTGCAATAATAATAGCATCATCTCTCTGTATTACTGCGCACGGTGCTTACTCCACTTCTTAATTACCGTGACGCTTGTAAAGGAGGCAAACCAACCGTACGACTTACGGTGCGGCAGTGTGGAGACCTGTCGCAATGCTTTCGCCACGTATGCGGGCGTCAGCGAGACGAGCAGTTAGCAGAAGCTCTGCCCGTCAAAGTCAAAACGAATATGGCAAACGTAACCCTGAAGAACATCAAGAAGATCTATGACAAGAACGTCGTCGCCGTGCAAGAGTTCAATCTTGAGATCGCCGACAAAGAGTTTATCGTTCTTGT
>CAZWUK010000087.1:0-8577 GCA_964636685.1 uncultured Oscillospiraceae bacterium | reverse complement strand
TTGATTACGGGTATTCTGCGCCGTGGGCACAAGATGCTCATCTCCGGCTCCTCTAGACGCTTCTGCTTTTGCGATGTATACGCTGCGCGCAAGGCAGCTGAAAAACGCCAGCCTGCTCTCTTTATTTTCCGGAGCGCATCAGCTGGTGCTCAAATATCCGGCAGAATCAAAAAAAATCGTTGCCAAGGCTTCGATCCAGCGCGGCGAAGCGGAAACGACCGTCAGCATTGCGCAGGCCGGTTTTCCCGGTCAGCACTGTCCGGTGATCTATGCCGCCGTCGGCATTCTGGAAAACGATCTGTTTCACCCATTGGCCGTAAATTGCAATCCAAAGTTTCCCTGCAAATTCACAGTGCCGGCAGCGGATCTCCCGCTGGTGTTGCAACTGAACGACGCATTTGGGTCGCAGGGATTTACTTTGCTCGAATGATACAAGGAGCAAACGGGTAAGGAAGCGCTCTACGCGCTCCTTTGTCCGGCTCTTAATCCCTCGGTTGAGAAGAAACACAAAAACCGATTGCTTTTGCAACCGGTTTTTGTTTTAGCTTGTTGTTTGGTTGGCAATTAGATGCCATAACGCTTCTTGAAGCGATCCACGCGTCCACCGCTGTCAACCAGCTTCTGCTTGCCGGTGAAGAACGGATGGCACTTGCTGCAAATTTCAACCGTGAGTTCCTTTTTGGTGGAACCGGTCTTAAACGTTTCGCCACAAGCGCAGCGAACGACTGCTTCGCCATAATTCGGATGGATGTTCTCCTTCATGCTGCTCTCACTCCTTCATAAAACCGCTAACGCGACTATTATACGCATTATTCTCGTTAATTGCAACTATCTTTGCAAAATTTATAGCAATTATTTACCGTATCGATTGGATGCAGACGTCGTATAGCCGTCTTTTTCATATATATTGACCCAATCCTTCAGCCGTTGCAGGAATTCTTCATTGGTCGCGGTCTTTTCCAGCATGCCAATGAACTGCTCCGTTACCTCTGCCGTGTTTCCGCCGACGAGCACGCGCCGAATCGTACGCACCCCCTCCAGTTCTTCGGAGGAGAGCAGCAGATCGTCCCGCCTTGTGCCGGATTTATAGATATCAATCGCAGGGAAAATCCGCTTTTCGGACAGTTTGCGATCCAAGTGGATTTCCATATTGCCGGTTCCCTTGAATTCCTCGTAAACCATATCGTCCATGCGGCTTCCGGTTTCCGAAAGCGCCGTGGCGATCACGGTAAGGCTGCCGCCGTTTTCAATATTGCGCGCCGCGCCAAAGAAGCGCTTTGGCTTGTGCAACGCGCCCGGATCCATACCACCGGACAGCGTGCGACCCGTGGGGGGAATGGTCAGGTTATAGGCGCGCGCAAGACGAGTCAGGCTATCCATCAGTATCACGACGTCTTTGCCGTGCTCGACAAGGCGCATGGCCCGCTCGAGCACCATCTCCGCAACCCGCGTGTGATGCTCCGGCAATTCATCAAATGTGGAGTACAGCACTTCGCCCTTGATGGAGCGCTTCATGTCCGTCACTTCCTCCGGACGTTCATCGATCAGCAATACGATCAGGTGCACATCCGGATAGTTTGTGGAGATTCCGTTTGCAATGCTCTTTAAGAGCGTCGTTTTACCTGCCTTGGGCTGAGAAACGATCATCGCGCGTTGACCGCGGCCAACCGGCGCAATCAAATCGATCAAGCGGATCGCAAGATCGTTTTTACCCGGACATTCCAGCGTATATCGTTCGTTCGGGAAGATGGGCACCAGCTCCTCAAACGGTTTGCGATTGGGAATCGTTTCCGGATCCTCTCCGTTAACCGCCGTAATGTACAGCAAGGCAAGAAACCGCTCGCCCTCCTTGGAGGGACGCGTTTTTCCCGTCACCAAATCACCGGTGCGCAGACCGAATCTCCGAATTTGTGCGATCGACACATACACGTCGCGCTGTCCGGAGAGATAATTCTCCGAGCGAAGGAAGCCGTAACCATCCGGAAGAACCTCAAGAACGCCTTCTGCGTCGCCGCAGTCGCCCGTTTGCAGCATCTCCGGAACCGCCGGATTGCTGGTGCCGTAATCCTTGTTATAATAGCCCTCCTGCCGCGCCGGACGATAACGATGCTCTTCATCACTCGCCGCAGTGTCTGCATAACCGCTTGCCGGCTGCTGGAACGGCTGCTGATAGTTGCCTGGCTGTTGATACGAATTCTGCTGATAGGAAGAAGGCGATTGGTTATACCCGCCCTGCGCATAGCCGTTGTTCTGTGTATAGGACGAGTTCTGCTGATACCCGGGCTGCGCGTTATATCCTTGATGATAGTTGTTGTTGCGCTGATAACCGCCCTGCTGCTGGTAGGATTGCTGTTGATAGCCCCCCTGCTGATACGGTCTGCGCTGCTGGTATCCACCTTGCTGATAACCGCCTTGCTGACGGTTGTTATCATAGTAATTATTACGATGGGCGCCGCCATTTTGGTAGTTGCCCATGGGTCTTGCCACATAGCCGCGCGGCGCTGCCGGCGCTTCTTCCGCCCCTTGCCCGCGTGTAGCGTCCAAAGCGGCGGTCTCCTCCGCGGATGCGCTTTCGCCTGCTTCCGCCGCGCCGTTTTCGCGCTGCTCCTGCGCCATTTCCGGCGCTGTTTCCTTCTGCGGTGCTCCGCCCGCCATAATAATATCGACCAGCTCTGCCTTTTTATATTTGGTGACAGATTTGACGCCTTGAAGCTTGGCGATTTCGCGCAAATCACCCAAGCCCTTTGCCTCCAACTGTTCTTTGTTCACAAAGTTCTCCTCTCTCGAAAAGCTGCTATTCATATTATATTCTTTGTAATAAAGATAGAATATCAATGCACGGAAGTGTCTTCCTAATAAAAATATTCTACTTACATTCCCTTTTCTTGTCAAGCCAAACCACAAGATGTCCGCAAGTTTTTCCGATTTCGACACAAAATATGCACGATTCCTTTTTTCATACAAGCCCGCTTTACCGCATACCTATTATTGATCCCTTACCGCATGGAGGTGCTCATGACAGAACGCAGAGAACCGGATCTTGGAAAGCTGCGCGCAAGAGCGCATACAATCCACATCGATAACCGGATGCGCATCAGTATTACCGGTGTCGCGGACGTGGAAAGCTTTAACGAGCAGGACATTCTGCTTATCACCGAAGCAGGCCCGTTAAACATCGTCGGAAACAATCTGCACCTCTCCAAGCTGAATCTGGAGGACGGTCAGGTTTGTATTGAGGGCGAACTGCTTGCGCTCGACTACGAGCCGCCGGAGCAGGAGAAGCGCGGCTTGTTTGGAAAGGTCTTTCGGTAACTGTGCCATGAGAAACACGCTGTCACAGCCATATTTGATCCTCCTTTTTCTATATTGCGGAATTCTTGTGGGCGTCGCTTCGGAAATTCTTCACGTAATACAAACCTTGTGCTTTCGCAAGTGGGTCAGCGCAGCGTGCGACGCCGTGCTGCTGCTGTTCGGGACAGGCTGCATCAGCTGTGCCTTTTTGATCGGCAGCGGCGGCGCGCTTCGTCTCTATGGCTTTCTTCTGGCGGCGCTCGGCGTTCTCCTGGCTCGAGTGACGTTCGGCTTTTACCTGAATTGTTTTACAAAACGGCTACAATCCATCGCTTCTCATTCGAAAAAAAATATGGTATAGTACGTGCATGGCAAAACATCTAACCATCAAATTCAAACCGCGTTACGTCATTTTGACGTTTCTTTTGACGTTTTTCATACTGGGCGGCGTTTATCTGTCCCAGCAGACGCGTATGGAATCCATTGCCGCGCAGAAAGCGGAGCTGCAGGTTCAGCTGGATACCCTGAACGTCGAGGAGGAGCGTTTGGATCGTATGCTCGAATATATGCAAACCGACGAGTACCTGATCCAGTATTGCAGAGAGAAGCTCGGCTACGTATTTGCAGACGATATAAAATTTTACAACAATGGCGGTACAACCTCGGCCGCGGGCATCGCAAACGCAAATCCGGAGGAAGCGCCCGTTGCCACCAGCTCCGCAAAGCCATCCGTCACACCAGCCGTCACACCGCCTGTCAGCACTCCGCCGTAAGGAACCCCTGCCCCATGATTACGATTGTTGACATTGGAAGCAATTCCATACGTGCCATGGAAGCTGAATGCAAAAGCAATGCGTTCGGCTTTTCTCATAAGCGCGTCTTTACCACGCGTCTTGCAGAAGGGTTGTTGGACAGCGGCTGCCTTTCGCCGCCGCGTATCGCGCAATCCCTTCGCGTGCTGGAACAAATTGTCAAGACCGCCGCAGAGCATGAGGCGCTGCCAATCTTTGCATATGCGACAAGCGCCGTGCGCGACGCTCAAAACGCGTCGGAATTCTGTCTCCCGGCGCAGCGCATTCTCTGCGCGCCCATCACCGTTTTATCAGGCGAGGAGGAAGCCGCCTACGCGTTTCTCGGTGCAACAGGCGGGCGCGGCGGACTGATCGATATTGGCGGCGGCAGCGCGCAGGTCGTCACCGCCGGTTATCGCAAGAGCTTCCCGACCGGCTGCGTTCGCGCAAAAGACGTCGCCGCCCGCGCGCCCGCGCTCTCCCCTTATGCTGCGATCGTTCCTTGGCTGAAAGAAACCGTTGCGCTGCCCGGCGGGCTCGGACGAATTTTTACAGGCGTCGGCGGAACGATCACAACGCTGGGCGCGCTGCATTTGGCGCTCACAAAATATGACCCCGCCCGCGTCACGGGAAGCGTTCTGACGCTGCCGGCGCTGCTTTCACTTTCGGAAGAGCTTGCATTGATGGGCGACCAAAAGCGCCGCCTTCACCCGATTCTTACCGAACGCCATGATGTGATTTGTTATGGCGCCGCAATTCTGCGCTATTTGATGGAAGCCTTGCAGCTTGACGCGATCACCGTCAGCGACGCCGACGGTATGGAGGGCTTCGCCCGTCACATACTGGAAAAATAACGCAAACGCTATCGCGCCTGAAAAACGCCATGGATGGAAGTCATCCGTGGCGTTGATTGTATAGCGATTACACTGTGTGAATATCGTCCTCAGAAAAGCATTCCGGCATCAGGAGAAGAACTCGTCACGCCGGCTTGATCGGATGGCGAATTACGGTTTTCCACTTCTCCGGGGCAACCTTCCTTGCATCGGACATATAGATCTCATGATGCAGTCTGCCCGTCTCCATATCGTTGACATAGCCGTTCTTTTCCAAATACGCGTCGAGCAACGCTACGGTTGCCGGTTCCTCATCAAAAGCGCCCAGGTGCATGATTTGAACGCAAAGACCCTCCTCCAGCGTGAAAAACTCCGCCGCTGAACAATCCCGTTTTTTCTTTTCCGACGCGGTTTTCACAGCCCAATCAAAATCCTGCTTCCCGACAAAATCAGGAATACGGATCGCCGAAATCCAATTGAACGCGGATTTGTCAGAATAGTCGATACCCTTTGCATCGTCTTGCCACCAAAATCCTTCAAGAGGCGGAACGACATATTCAAAAAAGCCCTCAATTTTATGCGCTGTTTTGTAACTCATTCTAAGGGTGTATGCAATTGCGTACAAAACGCCGATCGCCCGCTGATATGCGCCGTTTTCTTCGTTTGGATCGCCTTTTCCTCGCACCGCAATATAGTTTGCACACGGCACGGTAACGATTTCCGGTTTGTTTTGGGGCATATAAAACGCCCGGTACTCTTTTTTGAAATCGAAGGCCATTGCTTCGCTTCCTCTCACATTCTTGAAGGATCGACCCGGAATCATTGCCGAACGTCTCGCCGCTAAGACGGCTTTAGATCCTTGAATCCTGATAGTTTGGAAGCTGCGGCTTGTTTTGCGATTTATACTGATACATGAAAACATCCGCCTCCTTGAGCAGCTCGGACATCGTCTTGCTGCCAAACGGCGCGTTTGCGGATATACCATAGCTGAAGCTTTGCGTAAAAGCAAGCGGATCGAACAGCTTGTCCTGCACCAACGACTTCCGGATCGATTCCAAAGACGTGCAGAGCATCTCCGCGGGAACGTCCTGTGCAATAATCAGAAACTCATCGCCGCCAATCCTGCATACGATTGCGTCTTCCCCCAGCATACAGAGGGCTTGACTGATCCGGAGCAGATAGGTGTCCCCGCACGCATGTCCATATACATCGTTGCAATATTTCAGGTGATCCACATCGACAATGGCAATGCAAAGCTCAGCTTCTTCCTCGTACAGCCGTCCCAAATGTTCCATTGCGTATCTACGGTTATGCAGACCGGTCAGCGGATCGTCAAACGTCTCCCGCATCAACTGCTGCTCCTTTTCGGCTTCTATGGTACGGTCGCGTACAATGTGTGCAAGAGAGTTGCGTCCTTTCCACAGCATCGGATAGGAATCAACGGTGTAGTGCCGTCTTTTTTGCGCGCCGGGCAAATTCGAATCCGGTACAGAATTGTCATATCCCATCTGCAATATTCCGAATGATAGGTCTGCGCGTGATGCCACAGCTCCTGTCTGCCCGCCTGCACCAATTCCGGTTCGGAATGCTTCAGCGCCTCGGCAGAGGTATTGCAGACATATTCCGTATTATCTTCCACATCCAGAACGATCATAAATTCCGGCGCGTTGTACATCAGCAGCAAAAACAGATCCCGCGTCTGCGTCAGTTCAACGTTCTTCTCCTCGGCTGAGAGCTTCGCCTGCTCCAGTTTTTTGGTTCGCTCCGCCAACTGAAAAACCATGGTGTTGAAACCATCGGTAAATTCGCCCATGAAATCAAGGTGCTGATTATAGTCCCCCTTTGCAACCTGATTGGTCTGCCACGCAATATGACGCAAAGAGCCTTGCAGCGCCTTTGCCGGCGCGGCGATCGGGTTGTCCACAGGCGGCGGTTTTATGGATAAATTCCCCTTAGAAAGCGCGGTAACGAAGGCTCTGTTCTCTAAAACGCATTGCAATAGAAAGGAAAGCGCCTCACCCCAGCGTTGCGATTCCTCCGGCAATTGCGATGAATCCAGAGAAGCCTTTTCCGGGGCGAAAAGAATCTCTTCAAAAAAGCGAAACAGCAAGTCGTCCGCTTGCTTTGCGTTCATATTCGAGATTCACCTCTTCTTTCCATAGAAACTATCCATCGAACGCATCGATCGTTTCTATTCCGTTACTTTTCCGTTAAATCTGCAAACTCGATCTCCGTTTGCCCAGCAGTCAACCTCTCGAACAACGTATTTCTTTCCGCTGTACGTCTCCAACACGCCGGAAAGGAAGCCCTCATCGTAAGTGCATACGACCTCGTCTGTCGGCGGCAGACCGCTGCAATCCAGATCTTCGGCCACGGTCAGGGTAAACTCCCCTGTTTCTTCATCAAAGCACTCAAACCGCAAAATGCCAATCTTCAAATCCGTCAAACTTTTTTGAAGCGACGCTACAAATTCATTAAAATTCAGGGTAATATCCAATGCGTTCTTTGCAAATTCGCTGCCCGCAAGATATCCGGCTTTACGGAAAATTTCGTTGGAATAATCTTGCCCGCCTTCTTTTACCAAAATGTCATTCATGGAATACTCCAACAGACGGTAAACCAAGACTGGCATGCTCTCACCCAATTCACCGCGACCTTCCCGGATGTTTCCGAGGTTGCTCCATGAGAAATTGCTGTGGGCATGCTGGGAAAAAATGTGCGCCATGATGAGTCCTCCTGATATTTTATGTTGTTCTACATAGGAAAAGCGACCTGTCCCAGAGTGTCCCCGGATCTTGTTTCCGGCACAGTCGCCGAACAAAAAAAGATTCTCCGGAGCGACTCTATTAAAATATACCATACCATACTTTGTTAAAAATGCAACTTGATTCTCGAAAATTTAATTCGTTTTGCGCTTCCGCTGTGATAAAGGCGTCGGTAACGAATTACGCAAGAGAATCAACCGAGCAGGATGTATTCTGAACGCAAGGTTCAGTCTTATACGAAAATAAGAACGCTGATCTCGCAACTCATCGTATCAAAATCAGCGTTCTTATTTTGAAGAAGTGCACGAGTTTGATACAAAATGCACCCGGGGGCATTCTCCCGTTTGTTCCGTGTGTTGTATGCACACCCACTGATTTCACGCTTGACCAGCGAAAAAATCGGGGCAGATTATGCTGATTTTGTGAAGCTTTGCACGCTTACAATCAGCTGATTTATCTTTTCCTTACCATGTTGGCAATACAACGCCCGTTTCATCGCCTAACGCATCACGCACAAAAGCTTCCAAATCAAAATCTGGCGAATCAAACACTACTCGATAGGTTCCGTCACGGAAACACCAGTACGCAAATGGCGCATAGGCATACTGCGCATAGGTGTTTCCGGAATAGATCGGATAGTATTGCTCCGGCATTCCGCTGAGAATCAATGCGTTATTTGAACAGTAGAAGATGTTGTCTTTTACTAAAATGTTTTCGTTGGCGTTCGGCAAGGGGCGGTCAATACCAGTGAATACCAGGTTGCCCAGCACTGCAAGCGAGCTATCTGAGCTTGGTGTGCCGCAGGCCTCCGCATATAGCACATAATTATCTTCCATGGTAATATCCTTAAACATATGCAGCTCACTTGCCTCAGTCTCCCAGTTAATGAGAGTGATA
>CAZWUK010000086.1:0-8679 GCA_964636685.1 uncultured Oscillospiraceae bacterium | reverse complement strand
AAAAGTTCTCGTCATGCCGTATGGCGGTTCGACGCTTCCCAGAGTATAATAAGAATTAAGAGTATAAAGGAGAATTTACAACCATGGATTACGCAAAAGAGTCCCTCCGCCTGCACGGCGAATGGAAGGGCAAGATCGAAGTCGTTGCGACCGTCCCCGTCAAGACGATAGAAGACCTCTCCCTTGCTTACACCCCGGGTGTAGCACAGCCTTGCCTTGAGATCCAAAAAGACGTCAACAAGAGCTACGAGCTGACCCGTCGCTGGAACCTTTGCCTCGTCGTAACCGATGGCACCGCGGTGCTGGGTCTTGGCGACATCGGTCCGGAAGCAGGCATGCCCGTCATGGAAGGAAAGTGCGTTCTGTTCAAGAGCTTCGGCGACGTGGACGCGTTCCCGCTGTGCATCAAGTCCAAGGATGTGGACGAAATCGTCAACACCATCGCGCTGATCTCCGGCAGCTTTGGCGGCGTCAACCTCGAAGACATCGCGGCTCCCCGCTGCTTTGAAATTGAGAAAAAGCTCAAAGAGCGCTGCGACATTCCGATCTTCCACGATGACCAGCACGGCACGGCTGTCATCACGCTAGCAGGTCTGACCAACGCGCTCAAGGTCGTTGGCAAGAAAAAAGCCGATGTGCGTATCGTCGTCAACGGCGCAGGCGCAGCAGCCATCTCCATCACGAAGCTTCTCATCTCCGACGGGTTTGCCGATGTGACCCAGTGCGACCGCAAGGGCGCCATCTACGAGGGTCGCGCCGAGGGCATGAACCCCATTAAGGAAGAAATGAGCAAGATCACCAACAAGCAGATGCGAAAAGGCTCTCTGGCAGACGTTCTGACAGGCGCCGACGTCTTCATCGGCGTATCCGCACCGGGCACCCTCACCACCGAGATGGTCAAGACCATGAACCGCGACGCGATCATCTTTGCTTGCGCAAACCCCACGCCCGAGATCTTCCCGGACGATGCAAAAGCAGGCGGTGCGGCAGTCATCGCAACGGGTCGCAGCGATTTCCCGAACCAGGTTAATAACGTTCTGGCGTTCCCCGGCATCTTCCGCGGCGCTTTTGATGTGCGCGCAAGCGACATCAACGACGAAATGAAGATCGCCGCTTCCTACGCGCTGGCAAACCTCATCAGTGATGAGGAGCTGAACGCGGAATACATCATCCCCGCCGCCTTTGATCCGCGCGTCGGCAAGGCGGTTGCAGCCGCTGTGGCGGAAGCCGCAAGAAAGAGCGGCGTAGCACGTATCTGAACATAAAGGAGAATCAAGCAATGGATGCAGCAAAACGGCACGATCTTGAGCAATTCGCGCTCAAGATCCGCATCGGTGCGTTGGAGGAATTCCACGCCCGTGGATTTGGTCATGTAGGCGGTACGCTGAGCGTATGCGACCTATTGGCGGTGCTTTACGGCACACAGATGAAGTTTGACCCCAAGAACCCGCAGCTCCCCGACCGGGACAAGCTGGTCTGCTCAAAGGGTCACGCAGGCCCGGGCGTGTACGCCACGCTGGCGCTTCTCGGCTTTTTCCCGTACGAGGATCTCAAGACGCTCAACCAGCCGCACACAAACCTCCCCAGCCACTGCGACCGTAACAAGACGCCCGGCGTGGATATGACCACCGGCTCTTTGGGGCAGGGTACTTCCCTTGCCTGCGGCATGGCGCTCGGTGACAAGCTCAAGGGACACGACAACCGCGTATTTCTGATCGTCGGCGACGGCGAAGCAGACGAAGGTCAAGTCTGGGAAGCGGCGATGTTTGCCTCCGCCAAGAAGCTTTCCAATCTGGTCGTGCTGCTGGACGAGAACAAAAAGCAGCTGGATGGCTACACCAAGGACATTCTGCCGACGGGCGACTTTGTGAAAAAGTTTGAATCCTTTGGATTTGACACCGTTCGCATCAACGGCAACAATGTTGGCGAGCTCTACGATGCGCTCGAGCGCACACGTAACGGCGGCGACAAGCCGTATGCCATCGTGATGGATACCGTCAAGGGTGCAGGCGTACCCGAGGTCGCCGAAACCATGGGCAACCACAGCATGGCAGTGTCCAAGGACAAATGGCAGGAATGGCTCACGCAGCTGCAAGCCCAGCTGGACGTGCGGGGCTGAGGAGGTAGCAAGATGAAGATTGTTTATAACGGCGAAATGGAAACCAGAGCCTTCAAGGACATTCTGGGTACGACGATCCCGCGTCTTTGTGAAGAAGATCCCTCCGTGATCTACCTTGACGCGGATCTCACCAGCTGTATCGGCACGGCAAAATGGTCTGCAAAGAACCCCGACCGCGGCGTCAACTGCGGTATTTCGGAAGCCAACATGATCGGCGTGGCGTGCGGTCTTGCCGCAACGGGCTTCCATCCCATCGCGCACACGTTTGGCCCGTTTGCTTCCCGCCGCGTGTTCGATCAGGTATTCCTCAGCGCAGGCTATGCCAAAAATGACATCACCGTCATCGGCAGCGATCCCGGCGTCACCGCATCGTTCAACGGCGGTACGCATATGCCGTTTGAAGATGTTGCGCTCTATCGCACCATTCCGACGGCGACGGTCATCGACATCACCGACGCCAACATGCTCATCGACGTGCTCGAGCAGGCAAAGAACATCCCGGGCGTAAAATATCTGCGCGTTGGCAGAAAGTTCAACGCCAAGGTGTTTGAAGACGGCACGAAGTTTGACATTCACAAGGCGATCACGCTCCGCGAGGGCAAGGACGCCGTGGTATTCTGCTGCGGCATCATGGTGCACGAAGCCCTGAAGGCTGCCGAAACGCTTGCCGCGCAGGGCGTCGATGTGGCGGTGGTCAACACCTTCACCATCAAGCCGCTTGACGTGGAAACCGTCAAACAATACGCCAAGGCGACCGGTCGCGTAGTCGTTGCCGAAAACCACAACAAGATCGGCGGCCTGTACAGCGCCGTCTGCGAAGCGCTCGCAAAGGATCCCTGCGCGCGCATCGACTATGTTGCGGTAGAAGACGAATACGGCGAGGTCGGCCCGCAGGATTATCTGCAGGAGCGCTTCGGTTTGACCGCGGAACACATCGTCGAAAAGGTCACGGCGCTCATGAAGTGATCCCCCGCGTTGGGAGAAGGGCTCAGTGTCAATCGTTGCGTTAGAGCAAGTAGACGAAGCAACAGGAGGGGTCATCCGCGAAGGAGTGGATGGCTCCTTTTTTGAAGCTCTAATCCTTGGCATAGCGCCGCAAAACGGGGAAGCGGCGGGCGCGTCGTTTTTTTTAAAGCAACTCGCGCAAACAGATCCTGCGATATGCTATACTTTTACGAGAAGGAAGAAAGAAGTGGCTCTCGCCATGGTGAAATGGCTTTTCATTGCAATCTGCGCGGGGATCGTTGTGTATTATGTAGCAAAGCTGCTTACAAGGCTGCTCTACGGCGACGCGATCTTTGCCGATACCTCCGCAGAAGCGCTGCGGCAGGCAGAGGAAAAGCTCAAGAAAAACGGCGTGCCGTACAGCGTCAGCACCGTGAAGAAGCAACCGCAGTATCTTGCAGGAAAAAACGCGCAGGTCTACGGACGGCTCGGGCTTTCTGACAGCGATCTGCGCGCGCGCAATACGGCGGTTTACTTTTTATATGTAAAGCGCGCGTATCGCAACCGTGCAAAGACTATTTTGGAACAGGAAGATTGATTACATGGAACAACCGTTTACAGGCGACAACGATGCCATTGTGACTCCGCGTCTTGTCCTGACGCCGTTTTCCGAGCGGTATGCCGAGGAGAATTTTAAAGCGTTTACCGAGGAGATCACAAAATACCAGTATCCCGCGCCGTATTCAGACATCGATCAGGTCTATGCCAACATCTGGATGTTCAACATGGAGCGCTTCAACGGAGACGGCGCCATATTTGACATTGCAACGCCGGACGGAACGTTTGTAGGGCAAACGGACATTCACGGCATTGGAAAGGATACGCCGGAGGTCGGCGTATGGATCTGCAAACAGCAGCAGCAAAAAGGCTATGCGACCGAGGCGCTGACGGCTTTGATGGTGAGTTTTTCGCAGCAGCTCGGCAGCAACACGTTTTTGTATTCCGTAGACCGGCGTAATCTGCCGAGCCTGCGGCTGCTGCGCCGTTTCCATGCGACGTATATCGGCTACGAGGAGCTGTTCAGCGACGACGGGAGAAAGCTTCAGCTCGAAAAGTACGTGATTACGCTGTAAAGCAAATCAATAGACGCGGCGTCCGCAAATGAAGTGACCAAAAGCCGGATAAATGCTTTCACGTTGTCCGTATCGCAAGCTTCGGGAAAGTACATAAAGCAGGACGATGCCAGACACGGCCGCGCTCATGATGAAAGGCCGCAACCGGAGCCGTCCGCCATCGTAATGCGTTTGATAGCGTTGAACAATCCCGCCGAGAATACGATGCGGATAAGCAGGATTCCTTTTTTTACTTCAGCCTGTATCGTTTCTTTCGATAATCATAGTTTTGTTTCATATCAATTCATAGCAATATCCCGCCATGCAAACGTTATGTTTACACAGCGGGATATGTATGTTTTATGCGTATATTCAGTTGCTGTGCCTTTTCCTGCGCCCAAGTATGACGTTTCCCGCAAGCCCTGCGCCCGCAAGCAGCATAATTCCAACCCATACTCCCGGAAGGGCGTTATCGCCCGTTTTAGGGATGTCCGGCCGCTCGATCACGTGCAGCGTGAATGTTTTGCTTGTGACGGGCGTGGTTCCTGCCGCCCCGCTCACGACGCAGTAATACCGATAGCCGTCGTTGGCCATCGACACCGTCGAGGTGGTATAGCCTGTGCCGGTTGCGCCCGGTATGGCGACAAATCCGTTGCCATCATTGCGGTTGACATACCACTGATACCCCGTGGCGTTATCCACCGTGACAGACATCGTTCCCGTATTGCCGACGATGACTGTAATGATGATATCTTGCGTGGGCGATGTGATAATAGGGTCTTTGTCTGATGAAGGTTCCGCAGCAATGGCCCATTTGGCATTTGCGTTAGGCGTAGCGGCAATCGTTTGATTCCCCACTATCGCTGTCGCAGGAATCGCAATAGCCATTGATGCTGTGCTTGTCGCTGTGGGTGTGCCCGCGATCGTGATTGCCGCAACGGTATCCTGAGCCGCGATCGCCGTCTTGATTGTCGCGGTAAGTCCCGCGGGCAGGTTGGTAAACCACGTTGATACATTCGTGCCCGCTGCAAGCCCCACAAAAGCATCGTTTGTCAGTGTCAGCGTTATATCGGTAGGTGAAATGACCGTGTTTTGTGTACCGGAAACGATTGTGTCAGAAACGGCAGCGGAAACAACAGGCGGTACATACGCCGGAATGCTAATCTTGAACGAGCTGCTGCTCACATTGCCTGCCGCGTCCTTTGCAACGATGTAAATATCCTTCGCGCCTGCTGCAAGACTGGCAAGTGAAATGGTTTGCTCGGCGGTATCGCAAGCTGTGCCCGCGCCCGTAGTGTCGATGGTCGGCGCGGAAGCGCCGCTGTCTACCACCGCGTAATAATACTGTCCGGCTTCGTTGCTGGTGAACTTCACCGTGGCGGCGGCGTCGCCGGAGCGATTGACTGCGCCGGGGGTCAATACGGGAGCGGTTGTATCAGGCGGTACATATGCCGGAATACCAATTTTAAACGCTCTGCTGCTCACATTATCATCTATGTCCAGTACGACGATGTAAATATCCTTTGCTCCCGCCGTAAGGCCGGTGAGTGAGATCGTCTGCTCAGCCGTGTTGCAGATCGTACCCGCGCCGGTGGTATCAATGGTGGGCGCGGCGGCGCCGCTGTCCACCACCGCGTAAAAGTACTGCCCGGTCTCGTTGCTTGTGAATTTCACGGTGGCGGTGGCGTCGCCGGTGCGATTGACCGCGCCTGCCGTGAGTACAGCGGGGATTGTTGCCAGCCCGGGCATGATTTCAACATAGGTTTGTACTCCATAGGCGTATTCTGCATCGGAGCTTTGCGTATACTCGCCGCTGGAGGAGATTCGCCACTGGTAGCTGGTTGCATAACGGCTCAGATCCGGCCTCGCAGAAAAAACACGTTCGCCGGAAAGAGCCGTACTGATTTTGCCAATCACGCTGCCGCCCGTAATCTTAATGGATCCGGCCGCCATCCAGGTACTGAAAATAGCACAGATATCTCTGCTTGCCGCGCCGCCTGTGGCAGTTATTGCACCGCCTTTTATGTTGATTCCATAGCTGCAGATTGCAATGCTCCCCTTCTGGGTGCTTTTGCTCGCGGCTGTGACCGTCAGGCTGCCGACCGTGCTGTCAGACGGGTCGTCCTCTATGGTTAAATATCCGCCCTCTACTAAAATGCCATAGCTGTACTCTTCTTCGTCAGTTGCCGCCGCGCCGATGATGGAGCTTGCGCCAATCAGCCTGATGGTCAGATCACCTCTGGCGTAGAGCGCGGCACTTCCGCCGCTCTCCCATGTATATACCCCGCCGGTAGTTACGCCGCACAGGGTAAGGGTCGATGTGGCGCTGTCAAACAGCGCATAGCTGTCCCCGCGGTTTCCAGCTCCCGGGTCTGTCTTCGCCGCGCCGCCGTTGGCGGAATATGGCGCGGCGCTCGTCAGCTCGATATTGCCCACATAAACGCTCGTAGCTTTCTCTGCGAATGCCGTCCTTGGCAGCAGCGTCACCGCCATACACGCGCACAGCAGCGCAGCTAATACCCGTTTTTTCATTATGCTTCCTCCTTAGGATCATAGCCAAAATGCCATTCTGCACCGAAAAGATTATAAAGCGGCGATACTGCACCTGTTGTTTTTTTGCACAGCAAGGAAGACAAGTCCCTTTTGGACTTTAGGCTTTGGTGCTCCCATAGCCTGTTATTAATTATCATATCAAACAACGGCTTAAAGCACAACGATATTTTGATTTAATCTTGTACATTCGGCGAATTTTAGACCCATCGTTTTTGCTTTTTCATCTCGTCACGCGGGGCTGTAGCAAAACAGCCTCTTTGGGGATTTTTTCTGCATGCTTCGGCATTCGCGCAGCCGACGATAGAAGGTTGCATCGCTGAGTCCGGATTGGCGCAGCGCCTCATCAAAGGTTATCCGTCCCGTTTCCCATGCCGCTACGACCTGTGGAAAATTTTCCGGCGCGGCTTTTGCCGGCCTTCCAAAGCGGACCCCGCGTTTCTTCGCCGCCGCGATCCCCTCAGCCTGTCGCTGTCGGATATTCACCCGCTCGTTCTCCGCCACAAAGGACAATAGCTGCAATACAATGTCCGAGATAAACGTGCCCAGCAAATCCTTGCCCCGCCGCGTGTCCAAAAGAGGCATATCGATCACCGTAATATCGACCTGCTTTTCCTTTGTAAGCACGCGCCACTGCTCAATGATCTCCTCATAGTTGCGCCCAAGTCGATCGATGGATTTAATATACAGCAGGTCGCCCGCTTTCAGCCTTCGCATAAGCCGCTGATATTGCGGGCGGTTAAAGTCCTTTCCGGACTGCTTGTCCATATAGATCATTTTTTCGGGAACGTCAGCTTCTGCCATGGCAATAAGCTGGCGATCTTCATTTTGTTCTTTTGTAGACACCCGAATATATCCGTAAACCTTTTGCTCCATTGAACGCCTCCATTCTATTCATAGTACAGAAAATAGCTGACACTCGACAAATGAGCGTCAGCCTTGGGTATGCTTGATTGTGCGCGCCCGAATATAGAAAAACCCCCGCAAACGTCCTGTTTACGGGGGTTTTTGTGGCGTACCCGGGAGGATTCGAACCTCTGGCCTTTGGAGTCGGAGTCCAACGCTCTATCCAGCTGAGCTACGGGTACATATTCGGTTTTTGGCTCCCATAGGGTACTGGAGTCGGAGTCGGCACATTTCAACCACCCGCAAACGCCCATGACATCTGAAAAAGCGCCTATTTTAGCCATATTTTGGCGTTTATCATGTCTATCATACTTATCAAAAGCCGGGCGTTTTTCTCATGTTTTGTCAGCATATTGTAGTATGATTGTAGTGAAAATTTGCCCCTATATGTAAAACAGCATGAGGCCTAAATGCTTCATGCTGTCTACCCACATCATTACCGCTCATCATCACGATCTTTTTCTTTGGGCTTCTTATGGATATACGTTGATTCAAAATGGCGATTGATTGAATCAATGGCTTGCGCCTCTTTTTTCTTTGTAAGGTGCGTATAAATCTCCATTGTCGTTTCTATGTCGCTATGTCCCAGAATGCGTTGTGCCGATTTCAAGTCAACACCTGCCTCATATAGAAGTGAGGCATAAGTATGGCGCATCATGTGTGCAGTAATATGATCGACAACAACAAGTTTCTTGCGGCTTCTACTTGCGGTATGTCCTCCGGCTTGTATATTGAGATAGTGTTCATAGCTTTTCCACGCTCTCGTATAGGCGGTTCCACTCATTCGCTCACCCTGTTGACTGGTTAGAAATACTACGCTTTCCTTATGAACTCCTTTCAGCATCGTTATCAGAAAATCGGGCAGTGGGACATCACGAAAGCCTGCCTTTGATTTGGGTTCTTTGATAATCGGTTGATTCTTGTCAAAGATAACTGATTTTGTAACGTGAAGGACTTTTTCCGTGAAGTCAAAGTCACTCCAATCAAGCGCAAGAATTTCTCCGCGTCTTAAACCGCAGAACAGCATGACCATAACAGCGTGTCCTA
>CAZWUK010000085.1:0-8714 GCA_964636685.1 uncultured Oscillospiraceae bacterium | reverse complement strand
CGACCGCAAACATCCCAAGCGAACGGGCAGCGGCGATGTGCTGCGCGCTGATATCAGCCTCTGTCACGTGCGTTGCAACGCGCACCGCCGAGACCCCGAGCTTCTGTACCCGCTTCAAATCAGCGACCGTTCCGATGCCGGGCAGCAGCAATACGCCGACCTTGGTGTCGGGCGCCGCTTCTACGGCTGCGCGAACCAAGTCCTCCTCTGGAAACGCGGAAAATCCATAGTTATAGGAAGAACCGGAGATGCCATCACCGTGCGATACTTCAATGATGTCTACGCCGCCCTTGTTCAAACCCGCCGCAACGGCGCGGACTTGATCCGGGGAATAGCTGTGTGAGACTGCGTGGCTGCCGTCTCGTAGCGTTGTGTCAATGATATGAATTTGTTCTCTCATGCGTTTCTACCCCCTGAAATTCTTGCGGCGATGTGCTCTGCTGCCGCAACCGCCGCAGCGTTGATAATGTCGAGATTTCCGGAATACACCGGCAGAAAATCGCCCGCGCCGGTAACGCGCACGCTGACAGTGACCTTGTCGCCGTCTAGCAGCGGCGGGACGCGCATGGTGTAGCCGGGGACGTAGCTTTGCATAGTCTGGAGCATCTCGTCTACCGACGCGCGTATTCGATCAAGGACGCCTTCAGACCGATCCTTGATCTTAACGCAGATCGTGTTTGTCATCATGAGCGGTGGTTCGGCCGGATTGAGAATGATAATCGCCTTTCCCCTGTCGGCCCCGCCAACGACTTCGATTGCCTTGGCAGTCGTTTCGGTAAACTCGTCAATGTTGGCGCGTGTGCCTGGACCGGCGCTTTTGGAGGAGATTGCCGAGACAATTTCAGCGTAGGAAGCGCCGGCGACACGGGCGATGGCATAAACGATCGGGATCGTTGCCTGTCCGCCGCACGTGACCATATTGACGTTCATGGCGTCCTGATGCTGGTTTAAGTTTACGCTTGGCACCAAATAGGGGCCGACGGCGGCCGGCGTTAAATCGATCGCAACAATTCCCGCCTCCTTTAGGAGCGGTGCGTGCTTGAGGTGCGGCGCCGCACCGGTAGCATCGAATACGATCTTTATGCCGAGCTCATCTTTTCTTGCCAAAACGCCGTTGATGCCATCGGTTGTGACGGCTATGCCGCTTTCGCGGGCGCGTTGGATGCCGGCGGATTCGATGATGCCGGCCATCAATACAAGACGAAGGTTTTTGCTTCTTCGAATCTTATACATCAGGTCGGTTCCAATATTACCGGGACCCAAAATAGCAACAGGGATTTTTTCCATATTTATTCCTCTTTTCGTTATATGCTGAAAGGAAAACCGTCAAGGCAAGGGTGTGTAAGGACGACGGTTTTGCTTTCGATACGCTGTTGGGGTCATACCGCAATGTTCGCCAAAGGTGGTAACAAAATAGGCGGTTGTCGCAAAGCCTGTTGAAAGGGCAATATCCGAAACAAGCTCGTTTGTCTCGGACAAAAGCGACTTTGCGCGTTCGATGCGATAGTTTGCAACATACTGGCAAAAGGCAGTTCCTGTAATACGTTTAAATAGAATACTCAAATACGAAGGATTGACGAAAAGTTCACGCGCGGTATTACTTAATGTTATTTTTTCAGCATATTCGCGTGCAATAATAGCCTGTGCCTGTTCTACAAGGTTTTCCTGATGCGTCGTTGCACGCTGCTGCGTGGACTGGACGGCTTTCAGCTGCTGGAGTCTTGATAATAGCGCGAGCATCAGATAGGGAAACGATTTGTCCCCGTCGCTTTTTTGCGCTCTCAATGTGAGATGGTATAGGGAGAGCAAGTCCGGCGATGCGACGATTGTAAACGGTTCGTGCAGCGCGGATTGAAAGGCGGCGATGTCTTTGTCGCTGAGCGTGCCCCACAGCTGCTCTAGGGCAAACTCAATTTGCGAATATTTTTCAAGCGTTTGCTCTGTGGAAACCGAAAAGGTACAGCCGCACGGTACAAATACCAGCGTGGCCTGCGCGGCGCCCGATTTTTTTCCGCCCGCGGCAACAGAATCCGCAATACCTGAAAGCAAAAGCAAACTGCAACAATGGGTATTCCGATACTGAAATAGAGGTGGTACAATTGCTTTTTTGCGATCCGCTGAATCCGTCATCGCGTGCTCCTTTACAGAAAATAATAAAATCAAAATAAATAGATTCGAAAAACGAAACAATACATTATGACGTTATAATATAATAATAACAGCAGAAAAGCAAGTGGTTTCTTCGAATGGCACAGCGAATCTACAAATCTATTACAGAGGAGAAAGGCATGAAAAAGACAATTCGAATTCTGGCACTGGTTCTGGTTCTGGCGATGACTTGCGGCATATTTGCTGCTTGCAAGACCCAAGAACCGCAAGCTACCGCAACGGAAGATCCTACCGCAACGGGCGATACTCAGGAGACGGGCGATACGGCTGCCGCCGAGGTAAAGGGCGATCTGGTTTTCTGGACGCAGGACACGGTCACCTGGTTGAATTATTTTGAGCCGGCGATCGCACGCTTTAAAGAGGCATATCCCAACGTCAATCTGAAGGTTGAGTACTTCTCTTCCTTTGCGGATAAGGCCAATCAGGCGTTCACGGCAGGCACGGAAGGCGATGTAATCTTCACCTGGCAGAGCGTGATTGACTGGGCAAAGGCGGGTCGTGTGCTTGAAGTACCGGCGAGCGTCTATACCGCAGAAGAATTCGCTTCTACATTCTATACCGGCGCTGTGATGAACAAGATTTATGAAGACAAGTACTACGCTGTTCCCGATGAAATCAACGTAGAATCCCCGAACCTCTATGTCAACATGGATAAGCTCGCTGAAAAAGGGATTGAGCTTCCGGCTGGCTGGGTAGAGAACAACGGCCCTGCAAACTGGGCGGAGCTGCTGGAGTTTGCCAAGTCTGTGACAGAAAAGGATTCCTCCGGCACGATCACCACAAGCGGACTTTCCTATGTATACGGACAGTGGGAAGCGATGTTCCAGTCTCTGATTTGGCAGTACGGCGGCGATTTCCGCGATCAGGCGAACAACACCGTGCATTTTGAGACGGAAGAGGCCAAGAAGGCTGTGGAATTCATGCTTCGCTACATGGGCAGCGGTGAAGAAGCGGTATGTGGCGGAACTGCACCTCGTTATGATGAGTTTGCGCAGGGACTGGCAGTGATGTGCATCGGTGCACCGTGGTATGCGGGCGGCTTTAACATTGACATTCCGGATACCAACTATCAGGTGTTCAATCTGCCGGCATTTGTGGATGGCGCCGATCCGGCTTGCCTTGCGACCGGCGGCTGGGCCTATACGGTTTCCTCCAATTGCAAAAACACCGATGCGGCATGGGCGTTCGTGAAGTTCATGACGTCTGCGGAAGAAGTTGGCGAATGGGCATATACCACCGGCGCGCTTCCGTCCAGAGTGGATTCACTGACTGATCTTACCTACGACAAGAACGTCGGATCCGTCGATAAAGCAATTGCCATCACAAAGGATGTTCTGGGCTATGCGCAGGAAGATGGCGCGTACCTGCTGACGCCTTCCACACTCACCTATTCCATCATCCGCGAAGCACTGTATCAAGTGATCGAGGACGGCAATGTTGACGCTTGCCTTGCGCGCATGCAGTCTGAAGCCGAGACGATGATTCAGGAAAACAACGAAAGATAATTAAAAGCGCATTGAAGCGCGGGCGTCACGCCATTCGGTGTGACGCCCGCTGATAAAAAAACGAATTTGAGGTTATATAATGCACCCGATTCAAAAGATGATTGCACAACGAAACCAAGGAGCGTCGATCGGCATTTTCTCCTGCTGTAGTGCGAATGAGTATGTTCTTCGCGCGGCTTTTCAGCATGGAAAAGAAAACAAATCCATGGTTCTCGTAGAAGCAACGGCAAATCAAGTGGATCAGTTTGGCGGTTATACCGGAATGAAGCCGTCGGATTTTGCTGCGTTTGTAAACCGCATTGCAAAAGAAGAAGGCGTCGATTCCTCAGCGTATATTTTGGGCGGCGATCATTTGGGCCCGCTTGTATGGCGCGAGGAAGAGCCGGAGCAGGCAATGAGCAAGGCAGAGGCGCTGGTACGCGCTTATATCGGGGCAGGATTCACAAAAATCCATTTGGACACAAGCATGCCGCTGGGAAAAGAGTCGGCAAAAGAGGGGTTTGATTCTTCCGTTGCGGCAGAGCGCAGCGCAAGATTGTGCCGCGTATGCGAAGACGCCTGGAAGCAGAGCGGCAGCAGCGTGCATCCGGTCTATGTCATTGGCAGTGAAGTTCCCATCCCGGGAGGCGCTCTTGACGAAGAGGAGCTTACGGTGACGAGCGCAGAAGATTTTTTGTCGGATATGGAAGTATTCGAACAGGCATATCGAAAAAGAGGACTCAGTTTGTCCGACGTCGTGGGTTTTGTGGTACAGCCCGGTGTAGAATTCACCAACGAAACGGTGCATATGTACAACAGAGCACGGGCGGCAAAGCTCATGGAGGCCGGAAAAAAGTTTCCGAATTTGATTTTTGAGGGCCATTCCACCGATTATCAGTCACGCCGGTGCCTGCGTGAGATGGTGGAGGATGGCGTCGCAATTTTGAAAGTTGGTCCCGCGTTGACGTTTGCGCTGCGCGAAGGATTTTATGCGTTGGAGAATATTGCGCGCGAAATGAATGAAAACGATGCGCCGGCATTTCGAAAAACGCTTATGGATGCAATGGACAGAGCGCCGAAGTACTGGGAGAAGCATTATACTGGTACAAAGGCGGAAATACAGTACCAGAAAAGCTTTGGCCTGTCGGATCGCAGCCGTTATTACCTTAGCGAACCGGATGTGCGGCGTTCGATTGACGCTCTGCTCTTGTGGTTCTCCGACAAGGAGATTCCCAATGCACTTTTGAGCCAATATTTGCCGGTACAGATGAAGCTGGTGCGGGAAGGCGGATTGCAAAAGCGAGCAACGGACTTGCTGCTTAGCAAGGTAAAGGAAGTTTTTGACGAATATATTGACGCAACGCAGATTGGCGGACGAATGGGATTCGAATGACTGTATGACGGCTTCAATGGCTACCATCCCCGTTAGGTTCCTTTTCGGTCAACGGAGAGAAAGGAACAAAACAGGGAGGAGTTATGAGAAATCGAAGTAGCATTGAAACAAACACAAGAAAGAGTGGGGACAGCGCGGCGTATTTGACGTGCGGAAACCTCAACAAGATCCTATTCCAGTATTTGGTACCCGCCGTAACGGCGACGCTGCTGATCGCAGTCACCTATATCATTGACACGATCTGCGTTGGACAGAAGTTTGGCGAAAGCGGACTTGCCGCATTGAATGTCGTCGTTCCGGTCACAGGCTTTCTCTATGCGCTGGGCTATATGTTCGCGTATGGCGGATCGATCCAATATGCGGCAAACCTGGGACGAGGCGAGCCGGAGCGTGCAAAGCAGGCATTTACGGGTTCGTTTGTCACGCTTACGGTTCTTTCCGTGGCGCTTATGGCGCTCGGACTGGTCTTTTTAAACCCCATCACGGAATTTCTCTGCGGTGGGAGCGGGATGGTTGAGATGACCCGCGACTATATGCGGTTTGTTTTCTGGTTTGCGCCGTTCTACTGCATGGAGATCTATTTCAGCGTATTTACCAGAAATGACAACAAACCGCAGCTCTCCATGATCGGAACGATGTGCTGCTCTGTAATGAACATCATTCTGGACGTATTGTTCATTTACGGATTTGATTGGGGGATGACGGGCGCCTCGCTTGCAACCGGAATTTCGCTGGTAGCGGCCACTTTGATAGAAATGTCGGCAATGCTGTACAAAACATCCTGCTTACGATTTGTACATGTTAATCGGTTTTTCCGGCAGGTGCGAAGCTATGTGCAGATTGGTGCGCCGACCTTTTTGAGGGAACTTGCCGCCGCGCTTGTGACCTTAATCATCAATATTATCCTGCTTCGTCTGTCGGGAGAAACCGCGGTCGCAGCATACGGAATTATTGCAAACCTCGCCACCGTCGTTCTTTTTGGTCTTGCGGGCGTTTCAAACGGAATGCAGCCGCTTGTCAGCATCAACGCCGGCGCCGGAAGACTGGATCGCGTCAGAAGTCTGCTGCGAAAATCACTGGTTGTTTCGGCGGTAATGGCACTTGCGTACATTGCTTTTGCGGAGCTTTTTCCGCAGCTTCTTACGGCGGTGTTCGTAGACTCCACGGATCCTGCGTTCATTGCGATGAGCAGAGACGGCATCCGATTTGTTTCACCAAGCTATTTGCTGGCCGGTCTGACTATCGTGTTGAACGTTTACTGCGAGTCGGTGCAGGCCAACAAAGAGGCGCTGATACTTTCGCTTTTGCGTGGTATTATCTTACCGATTGCGTGTGTATTTTCCTGCGCTGCGGCGTGGGGCGTAACAGGCGTCTGGTGTTCGCTCCTATTGACGGAACTGATTAGCTTTGTTGCGGCGGTCATGATTATTGTTCGCGTGTCCAGAGGACTCAGGCAATATCGATATATACAACCTGTTGAAAAATGGAGGGAGTAGCCAATGAAATGTGAAGAGTTTTTCCAAACGGCATGTGAGGATAAGCGTACGCTTGAAATGGTGCGCTATCTTGCCAATCGCTCCTATATTCGCGTTATCAATTACCACAATACCGACCGGCAGGACGCCGCGCGGATTGAACGCGAAATCGCCGCATACAGCCGCAATTTCTGCCCGGTAACGATCGCGGACGTGGATCGGTATTTTGAAACCGGCGTCTGGCACAAGAATAAGCCGGGCTTGATTCCTGCCGTGTTTGAAGGGTATCGGAATCATGTGGATACGATACTTCCGATCCTTGAAAAATATGGCTTCACCGGTTGGTTTTATGTGCCGAGCTTCTACATGGACGTACCGGTTGCGGAGCAACTGGCGTTTTCACGGGCGCATGATCTCGACGTCACGCGGCCGGAGAACTATCCGGACGGTCGGTTTGCCATGACATGGGACGAGGTGCGGCAGGTGGCAAAAAAACACGAGATCTGCTGCCACACCGGGAACCATTTTGAGATCACGCGCGAAACAAGCGATGAAGATATGCACCGAGAGATCGTGTTGGCAAAAAGAAGGCTGGAAGAGGAGATCGATCGTCCCATCGACGTGTTTTGCTGGTTATATGGTCAGGAATACAGCTACAATCCGCGTGCCCATAAGTATCTGGAGGAAGCCGGATACCGTTACGTCGTAAGCAACTTAAAAATGGAAAAGATTCGGTAAGGAGATTTTAAAATGCAGGATATTATGGAACGTTTTTCTACGGCGGCACAAGACGACTTCAAAGAATATCGGGATATTGTCAACTACTGTGACGGCCGCGTGAGCGCCGAGGAGGGTATCCCCGCAATTATCGGACTGGATGATTTGACGGGTAAGGGGCACGCCATATTTCAAGGCGCGGAGATGGATGAGAAGCTGAGTCTTGCACTTGCGGAGGACGCGCTCATTTTCAACTGGATCTATGCGCAGCAAACCGACCGCGACATGCACTATCCGTCGATTGCGCCGGCAATGAGCGCGCTTGCAGAAAAGATGTTTTACATTCCGGAGGGCGAAGACCAGCCCGGAAAATATCGTGAAATGCTGGAAAAAGAGGAGAAATCGTCAAGATGAACGATTCGGTGTATTCTGAGGTGATCCGATCCGCGTGCGAAGATTCCAGAACATTGGATCTGTACCGCGCGGTCGTGAATCGCGCCTACCTTCGAGTGGTGAATTACCACAATACCTCCGCGTGCAATATTCCGCAGTTTCAAAAGGAGCTGGCTGCGTTTTCCAAGAATTTTTCCTCTATCAGCATCCAGGACATCGACCGGCTCTTTGAAACGCAGAAATGGCATCTGGACAAGCCCGGATTGATTCCGGCGGTCTATGAAGGCTGGAGAAACGGCTTTGACGTCATGCTGCCGTTGCTGGAGGAGGCGAGTTTTCGCGGGTGGTATTTTATTCCCGCGTTCTTCCCCGACGTTCCGGTCAAAGAGCAGTTTGCGTTTGGGCAGCCGCGCAGCCTGCGTGTCAGCAAGATTACGCGTTACGCGGATGAGAGATATGCCATGACGTGGGATGAGATCCGGCGCGTGGCAAAAACCAATGAGATCTGTTGCCATACCGGCACACATTTTCATATGGACGAGGATACGACGGATCAGATGCTGCGCAGCGAAATTATCGATTCCAAAGCACGATTGGAAGACGAGATCGGGCGAAGCGTGGATGTGTTTTGCTGGAACAAGGGCGAGGAAGTCAGGCGTGTTCCGCGTGCAGTCCCGTATTTGCAGGAGGCGGGGTACAAGTACGTGGTCAGCAACCTAAAATTTGAAAAGATCGGGTAATCGTGATGAATCAGCTTAGAAGCAGCAAAATTTTAGAGCGTCCGACCTTTTGCTTTAACCGTTCCGTGTTCAAGTCCATGGGGTACGGCGATGCAGATCTTGCAAAACCGCTGATCGGAATTGCGAACACGTGGAGCGAGCTTGTGCCGGGCAGCTACAATTTGCGGCAGCTCGCCGAAAAAGTGAAGCAAGGCGTCTATGCTGCCGGCGGTACGCCGTTTGAGTTTGGCGTGACGGGATGCTGCGACGGCACTGCGCAGGGAAACGAGGGGATGAAATTCATCCTGCCTTCGCGCGAGGTAATTGCAAACGACGTGGAGATGATGGTTGAGGCGCATCGCCT
>CAZWUK010000084.1:0-8836 GCA_964636685.1 uncultured Oscillospiraceae bacterium | reverse complement strand
AACGACATGACCTCCGAAGAACTCTATGAACTGGCAAAGGCTGAAGGCGGAGATATCAACATCTACAGCATCAGCAGCCGTATGCAGAAGACCTGCGATAAGTTCAATGAAGCATATCCGGGACTCAACTCCGTTGCATATGACATGGATCAGGACGAAGCCGTCTCTAAGATCAAGATCGAAGCCGAGACCGGCAACATCAACGCAGACCTGCTGCAAGGCAAAGACTGCGCCGGTGAAATCTATTACGACTTCTATCCGCTCGGATACCTCGAAACCTATTATCCGACGGACATCTGCTCGCACATTGATGACAACTTGGAAAAATACGGCATGCCGTTTTATTCCTCCTTCAATTTCTGGTATTATAACACCAAGGCGTTCCCAGACGGCTGCCCGGTGACCAACTGGTGGGATATCGTAGAAATCGATGAGACGACCGGCAAGCAGAAGTACAACATCGTTACCAAGGAAATCGGTTCCGAGGCCACCTACATCGCGTTCTTCTCCATGTTCATTCTGAAGGCTGACGAGATGGCGGCTGCTTACAAAGAAAAATACGGCACCGATATCGAGTATACCTATGAAGCATTTGACGGACTCCCGGAGAACAACGCAGGCGTCGAATTCTACTATCGTTTCAGCCAGCTGAAACTGACCTTCATCTCCGACGGCGACGAAGTTGTGGAAGCTGTCCAAAACTCCACCGCGACCAGCCCGACGCTGGGCTTCTGCTCCGCCGGTAAGATCTCCAACCGTGAAGATAATGGCTGGGATGTTGATTGGATGACCGGTCTTACACCGTATACCACCGTTCAGAACACCAACTACCTGTATGTGGTCACCGGTTGTGATAACCCCGCAGGCGTACGCTTGTTCGTCCGCTTCTTGATGGGCGAGGCTGATGGTCAAGGCGAAGGCTTTGGACCGTTCACCAAGCAGGGAAACTGGTCCGTGCGTGACGATTATAACAATGAGAACAACCCCTTCGGTCTGGATGGAGCGGGCGCGATCGTATCCGACATTACCGGAATCTACGAAATATTCCCGGCAGCGCAGGACTTCTGGATTTACAGCTACAGCAACAGCCCCAACAAGGGTTAATCTGTCGCAGCAAATGATTAAAAATGGTTGGGCGGGTGCGATCGGCACCCGCCCGGCCGGATAAGTGAGGTTCTATGGGCAAAGAGCGCGAAAAGACACAGGCGGAGCTCGACAGGGCAGCGCAAAGGAAAGAGAAAGCCGATAAATTCTGGGGGATGTTCCTGTTCACGGAGAACGGGAAGATCAAAAGTACGCTCATTGTATACTCATTTTCATTGAGCATCTTGTTTCTTGCGGTCTATTTTCTGGCGTTTATGCTGCTGATTGATCCACTGCATCAACTGATGGAGACCACCCTTGGAGCACCGGTTTGGGCAATTAACCTGGTGGAAGGTCTGACGCCGGCGTTGCTTGGAACAGCGTTCTGCTGCTCACTGTTCTTTGTGTTAAAGGACAAACGGCTTGTACCCGCGACTTATGTATGGCTTTGCATCTACGCGTTGATTCTGCTGATTGGAATGCTGGTGCAGCTCAGCCTGCAGGATTGGAACGGATTCTTGCAGCTCTACGTTCTGGTCATACCTGTTCCCGTGGTTCTGGGTCAGGTAGTGTCGTACAAACTGTATGCCCGTCATCGGGACGCGCATCCTGACGGCCCGGTCAAAGAAGAGCCGGCATGGAAAAGCTGGAAAGGAAAGTGACAATATGATAGATACCATATTGTTTGATATGGGCGGTACACTGGAGGACTTGCTGATTACAGACGAGACCAAAAAGAATACCGGAAAAGAAATCCTGCGCATGCTGCAGGTGGCAGGACTTGATCCGCAGACGGATGCCGACTCTCTCTGGAAGAAGGCGGAGGCCGGTATGAACCGTTATAGCGCCTACCGTGATCCGTTGGGGATCGAACTCAAACCCGAACGGATCTGGTGCGACTTTATTTTGAAAGATTTTGATCTGGACAATGACAAATTGACGGCCATTGCCGAGGATCTTGCATATATGTGGGAAGTGACCTACTATCAGCGCTCGATGCGTCCGACGACGAAGAAAATGCTGCAAGGACTCAAAGAGCTTGGCATGAAGGTTGGTATCATCAGCAACACGGCGAGCCTTTTTCAGGTGTTCCAGCAGCTGAAGGATTACGGAATTCGAGATTACTTTGACGATGTGACGCTGTCCAGCATCACAGGCTACCGCAAGCCGCATCCGGGTATGTTCTATGTTTCGCTGCATCAGCTGCAATCGAAGGCGGAAAACAGCATCTATGTCGGGGACACGGTTTCGCGCGACGTAATCGGCGCAAGAAACGCAGGACTTGCCAAAACAGTCCAGATCGGCTCGTTCTTAACGCAGCTCAAGGATACGCAGACCGTCGGGAGGGCGAAGCCGGATTATTTTATTCAAGACATTTACGAAGTGTACGGGATTGCCAGAGAATGCTCCAGATAGATTTTATCAACGTCGGCTATGGCGACGCGATATTGGTGCGTGAGATTGCGGAACAATATCGTTTCACAATGCTGGTGGACGCGGGCGATGTTGCGAAAAAAACGCTTTGCCCGGGAACCGCGCGCATAACGGCAGCGGAATTTTTGCGGCAGGAAGGGATCGACACGATCGATCTTCTCGTCATGACGCATATTCATCGCGACCATATCGGCGGAATCGAGGAGCTCTTGCCGTTGGTTCGCGTAAAAAGAGCGTTTGTATGCTATCTGCCTGCGGAGGAACGGCTGTGCAGACGCGCGGGCGTGCAGCCGCATTATGAAAAATGGCAGAGGAACATGTGCTTCGCGCTGAATATGCACACCGCTGCGATTGAAACGATGAAAGCCTCCGGCACGCTGGTCGAGCAGATTGACGCGCCCATCCGGGGCATGCTGCTTTCTCAGGCATTGACAGCGGATGTGGACTGCGCGCACCCGGAGATCGCGGCGATTTGCAAAAAGACGCTCGACGGACTTCTGGACGGCTGCCCGAATGAGGAGGATATGACCGCCTATCGTAAGAAGGTCAACCTGATGAGCCTGCGGATGCGGCTGGTTTATCGGGGGCGCTCCATCCTGCTGACGGGCGACGCTTACGGCTGGGTGTGGGAGGATGAGCCCGTGCAGCATTGCGACATTCTCAAGATGCCGCATCACGGGTGCTATCAATCCATGTCGGAACGGCTGATGGAGAAGCTTTCGCCGGACTATACGGTGATTCCGGTTTCCAACGACCGGGAGGACAATCGTCCGTCGCCGAAGGTGATGGAGATTGTAAAGCGGCATTGCCCACAGATATATTTCACGGATGCGGTGCATGTGCTGGATCTCGCGGAGCCGCCGCACGCTGCGGTAACGCTTCGCATCGATGCTGCGGGCAATATAACCGTTCAAAGGTAAAGCAAGGAAAAAACAGGCGCCGCGGTGTGAAATCCAATTCGCACCGCGGCGCTGACTTTTGGGGACGATCGGTTATGCTTCGATTTCCTCGGCAAACAGAACGTTCTCCGCCGCTTCAATGCAGTTCATGACGTCCCTGTGATCCATGGGGGCGGGCGGCTTGAGCGTACAGAACAAGCCTATGCCCTGCCGAATATCCGCGCCGGTCGTTTCCAGATCGGAAACGCTGATATTCTTGCCGCGAATATAGTGTAAAAAGGCCTTCATCCCCTGAAGATCATCGATGATGATATACATGTGCATCCGGCGAAGCCGCGCGGCGTAACGGATCTCAAACCGGTCGGCAAATACCATAATCAACACCAGCGCGATGCAAGTGATGATCGCGCCGAAGTAGAAGCCTACGCCGATGGCAAGCCCCATACAGGCGGATACCCAAAGCCCCGCCGCCGTGGTAAGACCCTTTACCCGGTAATAGCGCGTGACCATGATCGTGCCCGCACCGATAAAACCAATGCCGGAGACGACCTGCGCGGCCATGCGCGCCGGATCAAAGCCGCCGCCCATATATTGATAAAGATATACGCCCGTCATCATGACGACCGTTGAACCGAGACAAACCAGCATATAGGTGCGAAGTCCGGCGGGACGGCGCTTGCGGGTTCGCTCAAACCCCAGGATCCCGCTGCAAACCATGGCAAGCAGCAACCGAACGATAACGGAAACCTCGTTCAGCTCCAGCAAGCCCATCTGTTCAAACCATGCCTGCATACATCTACTCCTTTCATCGGGTTCCGCAGTGCTCGTATCATAACAAAATCCATTCCGCTTGGGAAGTGGCTCTGCTCAAGAATATGCAAAGACGTCACAGTTTATGGACAATCGCCGAAAGAGCGGCTATATGCGGTCGATTTTCCCCGTATAAACGCAAAAGACAAAACCATCAGCCAATCAGCGACAGCATCCCGCTGTCCGGGTCAACAGCGTAAAGTGTATTGTCCGTGATTGGCGTACCCGCGACAAACGCATCTGCGTATGCGCTGCGGAAAGCGTCGTCGATGCGGTAAACGAGGACGTAGGAATCGCCCTCCTCCAAAAGCCGCTGCCGCCACTGGAGTCCGTTTTCCGGTTGAACGGCCCAGATATGCTTCGGATTGTTGTCAAACGTCGGCCCGAGCTTCCAGCCGATGGAGATCTGATGCGGACGCATGGCAAAGCGGAACATCAGAAAATCCAGTCCGTTGCTGCCGGCGGAAACAACGTTGATTTTCTGCGCCTTGGTGTTGTCGAGCTTCGGCGTGACGTCAGCGACCACCGTATCCACCGGCATTCTGAGGTTTTCCGAAAAAGCGGCGTTGCGTCCAAGCATAAAGCCGCCAACCTCCTGTATCGGCGCCACAAGCAGCAGCGGCAGCAGCAGCGCGGCCGCGAGATATGGGTGACGGAAACGACCGTTCTCCATCGAGGCGGTACAGCAGCAGAACAGCATGGCTTCCAGCATGAGCAGCGGAATCCCCATGTAGCGGTCATAGCAGTCCAGCAGCCGCGCTTCCCGCTCGGAAAAGGAAAACAGATACGAAACGCCCATGCCAAAGGCGAACAGCAGCATGATGAAAAAACCGGTCACGACAACGACCGTTTGCCGTGAAGCGCAGCTGTCGCGCCGATGCAGCCGGAGAAAAACGGCGGAAAAGACGCCGAGTGCCAAAACCGCCGCGGCAAAGCTCATGCCGAAGTTCAGAATGCCGGTTGTAAATTCCGGCGCAAAGAACTCTTTGAGAAACTGCGACCAGACCTCCTGCCGGTAACTGCCATCGGCGCCGGTCAGTACGCGCCACAGAACGCTCCAATCGACGCTTTGCGAAAAAGCGTGGTAGGTCTGATTTGCCGACAGATACGCCCGCCATGTGAACCATCCGAAAAGGCCGAAGCCGACGGAAAATACGGGGAGCAGCAGCCCCCGTTTTCCCTGTGGAAGCATCGGTGTTTTTCGGAGAAACAGGACGGCGCACAGCGCGATAACGAGCCCTGCGGAGAATACGACGCCGACGCTCTTTGTGATGGAAAGAACAAAAACGCACAACAGGAAGGTCGCCGTATCGCGCAGATCACGGAAGTCGGCCGTCGCCGCCATTGCGAGCCCGAAGCCGGCAAGCGTGCCGAGAAACGAATCGATTTCCAGCAGCCGATACATGCCGCGGTTGAGAATGCCGGGCAGCGCAATGATAATCCCCAGCAGGCAAAGATTGCAAAACCAGCTTTTGTACCGCAGCTTTGAGAGGAACGGCATAAAAAGCGCATACAGCACGGAAAGGTGTGTGGCAAACAGCAGCCACTCGGAGAAGGCTTCACCGGTCGTCCAGCCGTTGAGCATCTGCACAAGATACTGCACGAGCGCCATGGCGGGCGGATAATTCGGAAACATGACCGTGGCTTCCCGGCTCGCGCCAAACTTGTGGAGGAGACTCATCTGGCGAACAACGTCGCCCCAATGCGTCAAATCGTCCCATGAGGATACCTTGCGGCCGTAGTTGAAGACGCAGGCGAAGAGAAACAGCGCCAGATAGATGCAAAAAGCGGGCGTAAAGAGATTTCTAAAAAACGCGCGCCAGGCTCGTTTCCGGATCAGCCGGACAACTGCGAATGTCCAAGCGAGAGCGGCACAGACCGTTACAAAAATCGCGCCGGCAAATAAAGCGTCAAACAAGCCGAAGCAATATAACGCAAAAATGATCGAAAACAGGGTCAGCGGCAGGTCGCGCTCGAACCGGCGCTCAAGGAACGCGGCGCCAACGGCGCTTCCGGCGCCAAGTATCAAAAGCAGCAGCAGCATGGATAGCATAAGACAGTCTCTCTTTCTTTTGCGCGCCGGGATGGAGCTTCCGCGACGGGGCCGCGGGGAAACCGCGGGGTAAGGAAACACGTTGCAGCGCAAGAGCCTCTTTAAAACACCATCATAACAAAATCGGCTTCGATTGGGAAGCCGATCCTGTATGGAATCTGCGATAATGGAACCGAATCACCTATAAAACGCCTGGATATACGCCTCGACGTCTGCGCGCGTACCTTGGAACGGCCCCGGTGTTTCCATCTTGAGCGATACCAGCGCGGTGGCATACAGCAACGCCGTCGGCACGTCGTTGTGGAGACGCTCTGTGATGTAGCCGGCAAACGTGGTGTCGCCGCGACCGGTGCGTCCGGTCAGGTTGCGCGATTTAATTGGCGCGGTATAGATTTTTTTGCCGTCGTAGACCATGACTTCGGTATTGTGCGTAATCATGATTTCCTTTGCGCCCCAATCGTAGAGCTGATGGATGGCGGCTTCCCGGTCGGCGGTGCCGGTCAGGATCTCGGCTTCGGCGGCGTCGGTCTTGAGGAAGCTGATGTGGGGCAGGATCTCTTTTTTCTCCGCCCAGTCATGGAACACCATGTCGCCGTCGCCTTCGACGCAGCGCAGCAGGCACTGGACGTCTACGGCTGCCTTTGCTTTGGAGGCGGCATATCGAATCAACTCGTTGGACAGATCGCCCTTCATCAAGCCTGCCAGATGATAGATGGAGGCGTCCACGTCCGGAATGTCCGCAATGGTGTACGGATCGATCTGTCCGATCGCCTTACAGGTGCGACGCTCGCGGTCGGCGGTATGATAGACGTTGGAAATGGAGGTGCTGTGCGTGCTGTTTACGGGGAATACCGTCACGTTCTTTGCGTCCTTGAAAATGCCGGCCACATCAACCTCGGCCAGATTGGCCTTTGGCAGAACAGCGACCCGATGCCCCATTGCGCCGGCGGCGTAACCGGAGAAAACGACCGCGCCGCCATACGCTTTGATGACGTCGCCGCCAAAATCGGTGTTGATGTCCAAAGAAGGTTGTCCAATGATAAACGTATCAAAATGCTCTTTCATGAATGCCCTCCAGATGTTGTTATTTTATGAGCTCGTGGAATTCTCCACAGGACAAACGGTAGTTGCGGGAAAGCAGCGCGGTGCGCAGTGCAAAGGAATCGGAGACGCGGTGGTCAAACAGGATGGCGCTTCGCGCTTCATCGCCGGGCTGGTGGGTATCCGAGCCGCAGACGCGAAGCAGCTCCGGATGCTTCTTGCAGAGCGCGAGCGCCTGCGCGTTGTTGCTCTCATGACGCGGGTTGCAGTTGGCGATTTCGACGCCGTGTATGCAGTCGTAATAGATGTCGCCGTCCCTTTTGGGCGCAAAATTCCGATAGGGATGCGCGTGCAGAATCAAAATCTCGTCGTGGAAACGCTCGAAAAACGCCTGATGTCCCATCCGGTAAAGATAGGGATTGCGACGCAAAAAAGCTTCGTCAACGCCAAAGAGCAGATAGTCGCGGTCATTTTCCGGGAAACGAATCTCGACGCCGAGAATGGAGTCCATGCCGTATTCGGCGGCTCGGGCGGCGGAAGCGCGGTATCCGGAAAGATATTCGGTCACACAGGCCTGCCAGTCGTCGTGGCAGGGGAGCGCTTCAATGTAGGTTTCGTGCAGATGATCGGTCACGCAAAGACCGTCATAACCGTTCTCGTGATACAGATCCACGACGTGCGCGGCGGACATTTTGCCGCAGCGGCTGGTTTCGGAGGTGTGCGAGTGGAGTTCGTAGCGATATTCTTTCATACTGTTCCTTATTTATCTGTGTGCTCCAGCGGGCGGCAGCTTTTGCGCTCGACGAGCGTGGGCACGAGTATCTTATGAGAATAATCGACCGAATCGTCGGCAATGCGCTCCAGCAGCATGGCGACCGCCAGAGACGCCATCGTCTTTTTCGGCTGCTCGATGGTGGTGAGATTGATCTTGGGCAGCTCGGCATAGCTGATGTTGTCAAAGCCCATCAAAGAAATATCCTCCGGTATGCTAAGACCGAATTCATCCGCTACGCGCATAATGCCGAGCGCATTGGCGTCGGTGGAGGAGAAAATTGCAGTATAGTTGATGGGATTTTGAAACAGCTCGCGCGCCAGCGCCCCGCCGTTTTGGATGGAGCTGGAGGAGAAGCTGCTGTTCCAGAACATCGGCTCGATCCCGCAGTCTCGACAGGCGGCAAGATACCCCTCCACGCGAAGCTGATGCGTGGTGCTGGAGGGCCGCGCCCCAAAGTAGAGGATCTTGCGGTGTCCCTGCTGATATAAATATTTCGTACCGAGATAGGTGCCGCGCGCATTGTCCACGGAAACATAGCTGTCCGGCGCGTCCTTGAGGTTTTCACTGACAAACACCGTGGGCACCCGCGTGGTGAAGGGACGCAACGTCTGATAGGAATCGCTGCTGGCGGGGATGATGATGATACCGTCCACCTGCCGTCCGACGAGAAGCTCTACGACCTGCTCCTCCAGCGCGGTATCGTGAGAGGAGTTGCACAGCATGATGTTGTAGCCGTGCTCG
>CAZWUK010000083.1:0-9272 GCA_964636685.1 uncultured Oscillospiraceae bacterium | reverse complement strand
TTTTCCTGTTGTTTTTTCGTATGCTGATCTTGCAGGACGGGAATACTTCGTCCGGGAACGGAGGCATACAAAACCATGATTTTTCATTTTCTCTACAAACCGGCGCAGCGCCTCTTTCGTGTGACCAAAGGCTATGATCCAAGGGAGCACACAGAGGCTGTTCGTCGCTGTGAAGAGAGCAAGGCTCTGCTTTTTTCCGAGTTGGAGCGCGCCCGTTGCTTACGTTAAGGAGGACTATGCCATGTTTGATACTGTAAAAATCGGAAAGCAAATCGCGGCGCGCCCACAGATGGGACGACCTCTTGCACTGTGCCGTCCGGTTCTCCGGCGGCATTTTGTTTTGCTTGCTGCGTGTGTTTCCAAGGAAGCTCTGTTTACAGGAAGGGTGGCGGATAAGAAAGGTGATTTTTCGACAGCGCCGCGCTTGTAACGAAAACAGGCAAGTCGAGGGCGTGAAATTGCGCTTGCGTGATTTTAGAAACACGCTCTAACCCGAGCGGACGAACGTCCCGCTTTGCCGTCGCTTTTTTGTTCCGAATTTCCATCGGGCGTGCTATAATACCTTATATGATTTTAGGAGAACTCTGTGAAAACATACACCACCATTCTATTTGACCTCGACGGAACGCTGACCGATCCCGGCGAAGGAATCACAAACGCGGTTGCCTATGCGTTGAAGCAATACGGCATCCATGTGGCTGACCGTCGGGAGCTATACCCCTTCATCGGCCCGCCGCTGCACGATTCCTTCATGAAATTCTACGGCTTTTCCGGCGAACAGGCGGAAGCTGCCATTGCCTTTTTCCGTGAATACTATCGTGATACCGGCATCTGGGAGAACGTTGCCTATCCCGGCATAGCAGAGGCCTTGCACAAGCTTTGCGACAGTGGCAAACGCTTGCTCGTTGCCACCTCCAAGCCCGAGGATTTTGCGGTTCGCATTCTCGATCGGTTCGGGCTTTCCCAATATTTTGAACACGTTTGCGGCGCAACGTTTGACCGCACGCGCGTCACCAAGGCGCAGGTAATCGCCCACGCGCTGCAGCGTGGAAACATCTCCGATATTTCCGGCTGTATCATGGTTGGCGACCGTGAACACGACGTGCTCGGCGCAAAGGAATTTGGCATGGACGCATTGGGCGTGCTCTACGGCTATGGCGACGCCGACGAGCTTTTGCAATCTGGCGCACGCTACACCGCAAAAACGCCGGCGGA
Organism: uncultured Oscillospiraceae bacterium; assembly: GCA_964636685.1. GTDB lineage: Bacteria > Bacillota > Clostridia > Christensenellales > CAG-138 > CAZWUK01. The sequence goes on along the minus strand of CAZWUK010000083.1, from coordinate 8,057 downwards.
GGTCGCCGACCTGCTTTGTCGCTGACACATCACAATTTGGGCTATGGGAGTTGCTCCGATGAAAAAAGGCTTCTTGTTTGTCTTGTTCTTGCTGGCATCGGCTTTATTTTGCGGCTGCTCAAAAAACGCGGGTACGACCGCAATGGAGGCCGCTGCTGCCGTGCCAACACCATCCGCAACTATGGCGACCTCAGCAATCAAAACAGCTTCTGCCGTCGAGCCTACCCCCTCCCCCATATTGCAACTACCAACCGCGACGCTGCTGCCGACGCCATTTTCCATGGTCTGGCTCTCTGACACGCAGATGATGTCCTACCGGTATCCGCGCGCAATGTCTGCCATTGGCAGCTGGATTGCGGAGAACCGGGAATCCGAAAACATCTGCTATGTGCTGCAAACAGGCGATGCGGTCGAAAACGGTTTCAATCCCAAGCAGTGGGATCATTTTGACCTATGCTATTCGCAGTTTGCCGATAACATTCCGTATTTTCCCATTGCGGGCAACCACGATATTGCGCTGAATCATCACGATTACGCCGCGTTTCTTTCTCGTCCTTACGACATCTTTCAAAATCAAGAACAGTTGTTTGAAGGTGGCAAAGCGTTGTACGCCAAGGTAAACGCGGGCGGCATGGAGCTGCTGATCCTCGGCGCAGGATGGGAGGCAGAGGAAAGTGCAGTCGATTGGATGTCCGACGTGCTGACACAAAACGCGGACATCCCCGCAATCCTGCTGTTTCACGGCTACACACAGGCAAAGGGACGGTTCACCGTCGTGGGCAAAAAGATGTTTGAGCAGGTCGTTGTTCCGCATTCCAACGTTCGCCTCGTGCTTTGCGGGTATATTGCCGGCTGCGGTGGACGGATCGATGAGATCGACGACGATGGCGACGGCACGCCGGACCGTACCGTGCACGCGCTGCTTTACGATTTTCAAGACTATGCGGAGGACTGTGGGCAGATCCGCATTTTGACATTTGATCCGCTCAATCGTTCTCTCCGTGTGGTGACCTTTTCACCGTTTACAGGCAGGTATTTTCGTGACCCGCTGTTTCACGGATCGGACTTTACGATCGAGCATGCGTTTTAACCGCGCCGCATAGGAATGGCATTGTCGCTTCTGCACCGGCTAAGCTTGCGATTTTTGTCGTAACCCCATCGTCAAATTGCATTCCCTACTCATTTAATGTATACTAATTCCTATATTGCACGAATAAAGTGAGGATGAAATCATGCTGGATATTGCAATTATTGGCGGCGGCCCCGCAGGTCTTTCCGCAGGTCTGTACGCTGCGCGCGGCGGCGCAAACGTCACCCTGTTTGAGGAGCTGTTTTCCGGCGGACAGGCGACAAAGACCAGTCGCATCGATAACTATCCGGGATTTCCCGAGGGCATCGAGGGCTTTTCGCTCGGTATGCAGCTTGAGCAGCAGGCGACCAAATTTGGTCTGCAAATTGAAAACGCTACGGTCGAATCGCTCGAGCTTGCCGGCAGCCCCAAGAAGATCGTTCTTTCCGATCGCGTTGTGGAAGCAAAAGCGGTCATCCTCACCATGGGCGCGACGCCGAAAAAGCTGGGCGTTGACCGCGAGGAAGCGCTGACCGGCGCCGGCGTCTCCTACTGTGCCACCTGTGATGGCGCGTTCTTTAAGGGACAGGACGTGGCAGTCATCGGCGGCGGTGACACCGCGCTTGCCGACGCGCTGTACCTGACCCGTTTTTGCAGCCATGTCTATGTCGTCCATCGCCGTGACGCCCTGCGCGCGACGGCAGCGCTGCAAAACAGCGCTGCAGCCGACGACAAGATCGAGTTTGTATGGAACAGCACCGTCAAGTCTTTGGAAGGCGATCCCAAGCTGACGGGCGCGACGCTTGTTGACAAGGTGACTGGCAAGGAGCGGCAGATTGCCGTTTCCGGTCTGTTCGTCGCCGTGGGCATTGAACCGCGCACCGCGCTGGTAAAGGATCAGCTCTCACTCAGCCGCAACGGCTCAATTCTGACCGACGCGCGCATGGCAACCAATTTGCCCGGTGTTTTTGCCGCGGGCGATGTGCGCGATACGGTTTTGCGTCAGGTGGTCACCGCCTGTGCTGACGGTGCAATCGCCGCGACCGGCGCGCTGGAATACCTGATCTGAACGACATCAATTTATTGGGGAGGATCCACAAGCAAATGGCTAGACTTTTCGGAACCGACGGCGTCCGCGGTATTGCAAACCGTGATTTGAGCTGCGAGCTCGCATTCCAGATCGGCATGGTGGGCGCTTATGTTTTGACCAACGAGGTTCACTCGCCCCGCATCCTCGTGGGCATGGATACGAGAAAATCCGGCCCGATGCTGGGCGCCGCGATCACCGCAGGCATCTGTTCGATGGGCGGCGATGTGATCGACGTCGGCGTCATGCCAACGCCTGCCATGGCATACCTTGTGCGTCTGTATGAGGCGGACGCGGCGGTCATGATCTCCGCTTCCCACAATCCCATGGAATATAACGGCATCAAATGGTTTGACGGCAACGGCTTCAAGCTCTCCGACGAAATCGAGGATCGCATTGAAAAGATCATCGTCTCCGGGGAAAAGATCCCGCATCCCGAAGGACGCGATATTGGGCGCATCATCCCCGCCCCCCGCGCGCGGCGCGAATACTGCGACTATCTGGTCAGCAAGTCCGCAGGCCGCTTTGACGGGCTCAAGGTGGTGGTGGACTGCGCAAACGGCGCTGTCTCCAACCTTGCAAAAGAAGTGTTTGAATCGCTCGGTGCGGAGGTGGTCGCAACCTCCAACGAGCCGGACGGCATCAACATCAACGATCAGTGCGGTTCGACCCATCCGGAACGTCTCCAGCAGGTTGTTGTACGCACCGGCGCGGATATCGGCTTTGCCTTTGACGGTGACGCCGACCGCCTGATCTCCTGTGACGAGCATGGCAACATCGTGGACGGCGATCAGGCGATGGGAATCCTCGCGCTCTCCATGAAGGCGCACGGAACGCTGAAAAAGGATACGCTGGTCATTACGGTCATGTCCAATCTCGGTCTGAAAAAGAGGATGGAAACCGCAGGCGTTCATATCAGCGAGACAAAGGTCGGCGACCGCTACGTGTTGGAAAACATGCTGGCAGAGGGCTACTGTCTCGGCGGCGAGCAATCCGGGCATGTGATCCTGCTCGACCACAACACCACGGGCGACGGCATGATGACCGCCATCTCCCTGCTCAACGTCGTCGCAGAATCGCTCAAGCCGCTCTCTAAGCTTGCTGACGAAATCCCGAAATTCCCGCAGGTGCTCGTCAATGTCATACTCGACAACGGTATCAAGGCAGAGGCCGCCAAGGATACAGAGCTTGCCAAAAGGCAGGCAGAGGTCGAAGTTCTGCTCAACGGTGACGGTCGCGTCCTAATCCGCGTTTCCGGCACAGAACCCATGATCCGTATCATGCTCGAGGGACGGGATGAGGAAAAGATACTGGCGTATGCGCTGTCCATGGCGCACATTCTGGTGAAAAAATACAACGGAAAGATCAAGGGCTGAGTATGCTCGGACCAACACGCAGGAAGCAGGCGCTGGCGGCTCTTGCCGCGGCTTATCCCGACGCAAAACCCGCGCTTGAATTCACAACCCCATTTGAATTGCTCATTGCGACCATGCTTTCGGCGCAATGTACGGACAAGCAGGTCAACAAAACCACCCGCGTTTTGTTCCCCGACCACAATACCGCCGCCTCCTTTGCGGCAATGACCGAAGAAGAACTGGCTCCCTATATCAAAAGCTGCGGCTTTTTCAACACCAAGGGGAAGAACATCATCGCAACGAGCAAGCTTCTGACCGAACGGTATGCCGGGGAGGTTCCCGCCGACCGAGACGCCCTGACCGAGCTGCCCGGCGTGGGAAGAAAGACCGCCAACGTGGTCGTGTCAAACGCTTTTGGCATTCCGGCAATCGCAGTGGATACGCACGTGTTTCGCGTATCCAACCGCATCGGACTTGCGGAAGCTTCCACCGTTGAAAAAACCGAGCAGCAGCTCATGCAAAATATCCCCAAAAAAGATTGGTCAAAGGCGCACCACTGGCTCATTTATCACGGGCGGCAGGTCTGCGCCGCCAGAAATCCAAAATGCGAAACCTGCTGCGTCAAGGACGTATGCGAAACGTTTCGCGGCAAGAAATAGAGGTTTTTCATGCAATTCATCGATAAGACGCGCATCGTCATCAAATCCGGCAACGGCGGCAACGGATGCGCAGCATTCCACCGCGAAAAATACGTCGCAAGAGGCGGCCCGTCCGGCGGCGACGGCGGTCGCGGCGGCGATCTGGTATTCGTCGCCGATCCACAGCTCACCACGCTGCTGGACTTCCGCTTTCAGCGGCATTTCCGTGCCGAAAACGGCGAAAACGGCAAAGCGGAGCTTTCCAGCGGCAAGGACGGCGCGCCGCTGTATGTTCACGTTCCCGTCGGCACCATCGTGCGCGATGTAGAGACCGGCGCGATCCTTGCAGATCTTTCCGCTGCGGGAAAGGAAAAGACCGTCCTGTTCGGCGGACGCGGCGGAAAAGGCAACGCGCGCTTTGCCACGCCTACCCGTCAGGCGCCGCAGTTTGCGCAAAACGGGCAGAAAACCATCGAGCGCGAAGCAGAGCTTGAGCTCAAGACAATCGCCGACGTGGGGCTTTTGGGGCTTCCCTCCGTGGGAAAATCCACGATCCTTTCCGTCCTCACCGCTGCGCGTCCCAAGATTGCGGCGTATCATTTTACCACGCTGACGCCAAACCTTGGCGTCGTCCAACGCCACGGGCATTCCTTTGTGCTGGCGGACATCCCCGGTCTTATTGAGGGCGCCGCCGAGGGAGCGGGACTTGGTCACGACTTTTTGCGGCATATTGAGCGGACGCGCATGCTGGTACATGTGCTGGACATTTCCGGCAGCGAAATGCGCGACCCCTGCGAGGATTATGACAAAATCAATCTCGAGCTTGCTAAATTTTCACCGCGCCTGACCGAGCTGCCGCAAATCGTTGCGGCAAACAAGACGGATCTTCCCGACAGCGAAGAAAACCTCCATCGGCTGCACGAAAAGCTGGATCCGCTGGGTGTTCGCATCTTCCCCGTCTCCGCTGCCACGGTGCAGGGCTTTGATCCGCTGCTGGATTACATTCTTGAGGTGCTCTCAAAGCTCCCGCCGGTTTTGGTGTATGCGGAAGAAACGCTGGAGACCGTGCCCCAATACGAATCCGGCTTCCAGATTGCGCGGGACGATTCGGGTACGTTTGTCGTCACCGGCGGCGATGTGGATCGGCTGCTTGATACCACCGATCCAGACGACGAAGTATCCATGCGCCGCTTCCAGCAGATGCTCATCAAGCGTGGAATCATCTCCGCGCTCCGCGAGATGGGCGCCAAAGAGGGAGACACGATTCAGCTCGGTGAATGGGAATTTGACTTCGTAGATTAAAAGCGTTATGGACTTTTCCGCTTGCTTTGCGGGCGGAAAAAATTGGATTTTCGATTCGACAGGATTCCTGCTGATACGACAATCCCCCTGCTTTTGCAACCGACGGAGCAACTTATAGAAACCAGAAAAATTTTCAGATAGGAAGGCAGAACATGACCGGAAAAGAACGTGCGGAAATCCGCAGAAAAGGCAGTGTGCTGACCCCGATTTTCCAGATCGGCAAGGCCGACATCAAAGAAGCCCTGCTTCAGTCCATTGACGAAGCCCTCACCAAGCGGGAGCTCATCAAGCTCTCCGTTCTGGAAACAGCGCAAATCACCGCAAAAGAGGCGGCAGAAACCATTGCGGCAGCGCTTTCCGCCGAAGTGATTCAATGTATTGGCAGAAAATTTATACTGTACCGCTATAACCCGGACAACAAAATTCATGTGATGGAGCAGTAAAATGGAACAGAAAAAAGCATTCGTTTGGCAAGACAGAAAGCGTATCATCTTTGGCCTCCCCTGGACGTTCACAAAGTACATGCTCACCGAGGAAAAGCTTTTGATCGAGAGCGGCTTTTTAAACAAGCACGAGGAGGAGGTGCGGCTCTACCGCATCATGGACGTGACGCTCCAGCGCCCGCTCGGGCAGCGTATTTTCGGATTGGGAACGATCCACTGCTGCACAGCGGATAAATCCACGCCCGAGTTTGACATCAAACGGATCAAGCATGCGCGCGACGTCAAGGAACAGCTCTCTGACATGATCGAAAAAGAACGCAACGAGAAGCGCATTTATGGACGCGAGTATATGAATTCCACTGATATCGACGACGATATCAACGAAAACTAAGCCGAAAAAGCACAACAGCAGCACGAAAGTGCTGCTGTGTTTCTTCTAAACGGCCTGTTTCCTGTGCAAGCGCAAATCGGTTTGCCCTACGCTTTCTTGGCAGAAAGCTTTTGCTTCTTTTGTGGCGCCTCGATTTCGCCCGCTTTCGTCAGCGCAATCTTCGTCAATACCGGTCCAACCAATTCGTAGATCAGGGTTGCACAGAGTACAACAGCCTGAATCTGCGCGCCATACTGCGGCAGAGATGTGATTACAATCTGCGCCATGCCGATGGCGACGCCTGCCTGCGGCAAAAGCGTAATGCCGAGATACTTGCGAATATTCGGAGACGCTTTTGTCACCGTTGCACCCAGCCACGCACCGAAGTACTTGCCAAGCGAGCGCGTCACAAGGTAGATGACGCCCAAAATGCCGACTGTCGGCAGCACCGCCAAATCCAGCTCCGCGCCCGAAATAACGAAGAACAGCATGAATAGCGGCGGCGTCCACGCGTCGGTGTTGTCCAGTATCTCCAGCGCATCGTTTCGCAAATTGACCACCGTCGCACCGAGTGCCATGCACAGCAGAAGATCCGACAGCGCATAGGATTTTGCGATTGCAACGCCGAGCAAAACCGCCGCAATGCAGATTCCAAGGCGATTCCCCTTCGAATGGAAAAAGCGCATCGCAAACGCGACGATCAGTCCGAGTGCGCCGCCGATCGCAAGGGAGAGGATAATTTCAAGCACCGGCGTCAGAACCATCGCTTGAAATGTCGCCGCTTGTCCCGAGCTTAATGCGTTAGCCACCGCAAGCGAAATAGAAAACACCATCAGCCCAACCGCATCGTCCATTGCAACAACCGGCAGGAGCGTATTGGTCAATCCCCCTTTGGCGCGGTACTGCCGCACCACCATCAACGTGGCGGCAGGCGCCGTTGCGGTTGCGATCGCGCCCAGTGTGATGGACAAGGGGACGTCAAAGCCGCAGAGGCAAAGCACAAGATCCACCAAAATGACGGCTCCAAAAGCCTGAAACAACGTGATGACGATCGCTCGCGTTCCGATTGCTTTGATGTTGCTCAACTTAAATTCGCCGCCGATGGAAAACGCGATGAACCCCAGCGCCATTTCGGTGAGAATATCAAGCCCTGCCAATGCGTCCTTGTGCAGAATGTTCAGGCAATACGGGCCAATGAGCAGTCCGGCGATCAGATACCCGGTGACATTCGGCAGGTGCACCAGCTTCACGATACGCGTTAAAAGCAGACCGGCGATCATCGCGGCCGCTACATAGAGTAAAATGTGCATATTACTTGTGCGAAACTCCTTCCCAGCTCATTACCGGTACGGTAAACAAAATACCGGTGTTGGGGAGCTTCAAATTACCGCAAACATGGTGAATGACTTCTTTTGCTTTGGGTACGTCTTCATCCTTCAGCACAACGAGCAATAATTTGCCGGATTGATGCTCCGGATTTAGAAAATCGCGCAAAGATCCGAATATGGGGGGCGGTTCGATGCTGGATTCGTTCAGCACGGACAGCATCCCCTTGCAATCGACCGTCGTTGCGCCGGAAATACCGCTTTCCATCATCTCGGAAAGGATTGGGTTAATCGTATCCACGCCATTTGATATGTAAACAAACAACTGCATATCGTTTCTCCTTGTTCAGTAATACTCATGTGCTGTCGAAAACGGAATATACGCCCAAAAGAAGGTTTTGTCAAGCGTAGTGGGAGCAAGAAAAAACGGACAAAAGCGAATCTGTCCGTTCTCATGGATCCCGGCGG
>CAZWUK010000082.1:0-9330 GCA_964636685.1 uncultured Oscillospiraceae bacterium | reverse complement strand
CCTTCCGCCTATACAAAAGCGGGACTGTAGCTTTTCCTTTTGCTACAGCCCCTTTCCAATCGTTTGTTATTCTCCCGGCATTTCTTTTTTCTGATAGAGCAAAAGATCCGGAAAGTTTGACATAATACCGGTCACGCAGTTTTTTTGCAGAAGATAGCGCATGTCCTCAGCGTGATCGACCGTCCAGGCGTTGACCTTTATCCCGGCGGCGTCATATTTGTCCAGCTCTGCGTCGTCGAGAAAGATGTGCCACGGGTGCAGGTATTCCATGCCGAGACGCGCCGCATACTCGTGCGGCTCGGCAAGACGGCATTCGTACAGGATGCCGCAGGGGATCTCGGGCGCGATCTCCTTGCAGCGCAGGAGCGAATAGTGATTGAACGAAGACAGAATGACCCGGTCGGACAGATCATAATCCCGGATCAGGTCGATGACGATCTGTTCGATCCCCGGATATTCGAAGATCGCTGTCTTGAGCTCAATGTTGCTGAGAAAATCCAGCTCGCGCACCAGCTCAAAATACTCCGCCAGCGTGGGCACGTGCTGCGGAGGAATTTGATCCCGCCATTTGTAGGATACGTCGTATCGGGACAGCTCCCGATAGGTGAGATCCTTGACAAACACCTTATAGCCGGCAACGCGTGACAGGTCTTCATCATGGAAGATGACGGGGATGTTGTCGCGGGTAAGCTGAACATCAAACTCTACGCCCTCCGCGCCGATCTCGATGGCCTTGCGGAAAGCGAGCATGGTATTCTCGGGATACCGGCCCGAGAAGCCGCGGTGGGCAATTACCTTTTTCATACGTCCTCCTTTATCAAGCGCAGCACATCATCTATGCCGCGTACATCGCAAAATTTGGTAATCCCGCGTCTTTGCAGGCGGCGAATGCGGGCCTTGAGCCGATAGCATTCGCGGCGGACGGCCGGAAGCTGCACCGGACGCGGGTTTTCACCGGCAAACCGGCGAAAATTCTTGAAAAAGATATTTTTAAGCGCCGTATTATCCAGATGCAGGGGGCGCAGCACAAACGGCGGGTTGTGGACAAGAAACGCCCCGTCGGACGAGATGGTTTCCGGCGCGCCGCCGGTGAGAAACGCCTTGCAGATCTCCGCGCGGCGCAAGGACTCCTTTTCGTTGAATACAGTCTGCTCTCCGTTGAGCACCGCGCGTCCGCCAATGTCGGTTCCGTAGAGGATCCGCTCGCCGAATCTGCTAAAAAACGCCGCTGTTTCAGCCGGGGTATTGGAGAGATTCTCATAGAGCTCAATCCCCGGGGTCAGATCCACGCGCACATTTTCGTATTTTTCCAGGATCTTCGTGAGCCGCGGCAGCTGCGCGGAGAGGAAAAACATGTGCGCAAACGTGACGGACAGCTTTGGATGCCGGTCAAGCACGGCGAGTATCTGCCGGTACTGTTCTTCGTTATTGACGTCGTCGGGCCCATAACCCCAGCCCTGCGCTTTGGCAAAGGATGGCATATTGTCCTGATCCCAGAAGGTCTCGGGGTCATTGACATGCCAGAGGATCGGGAGTGCCGTGCGCTCTGCATACGCAAAGAACGGTTCCCACACGGGCAGGTCAAAATCAGGCACCTGCAATTCCCGGCGATACTGCGGCTTGCCCTCGATCATCTTGACGCCGTCACAGCCCATCTTCAGCAGCCGTTTGGTGTGACGAACGAAATATCTGCCAAAGCTGTGCTTGTGCAGAATATAGTCGGAGGCGTCGAGACAGCCAAAGACATAGGTTACGCCGGAGGAACGATGCTTTGCAAGCAGCGCATCCGGATTGGGTGAAAGCCGGAGAAAATGCGACAGCACCGCAAGGCACAAAACGTCCGCGCCGGTTTTTTGCCGGATCGTATCGACTTGTTGCGGATCAATGGGCCACGCGTAATGCACGTGGCCATCGATTACCGTGTCGTCGTAGCGCATATCAATAACTCCTTATCGCCAACATCTTAGCAGTATTTTGCCGGTTCGTAAAGCGGCGTTTCTGATGGGGCCAAATAAAAAAGCGGCAGGGAATAGAGATCCCTGCCAAAGGCGTGCTTGAAAAAGCCCGTTTTGCAGATTCGAAATGAGCGCAGCGCTTTTTCCTATTCCCCAAAGATTTTGCCGAGCAGCCCCAGCGCGTCGCTCTTGCCGTCGCCGTCGTTGTCGCTCATCAAGAGGGACGCGATCGAGCTCAGACTGGAGGAGGAGGCTTCACCGTCGGTCGAGGACGACCCCAGAAGCGAACCAAGAAGCGAGGATAAACCGCCGGAGGCGGTGTTGGTCTCCGTTTTTTTCGATCCGAGAAGCGCAAGCAATACCGGCGCGACGGTAGACAGCACGCCGCTGACCTGCGACTTGGTCATGCCGCTCTTTTTGGCGAGTCCTTTTTGGATGCTGTCGCTGTCGTCGCCCAGAATATGCTTGAGTATCTTTGCGCCATCCTTGGTATCTGCGTTTTTCAGCAAACCGGCAATGTCGCTAAGATCCGCGCCCGCATGGTCGTCCAGCGCGCCGGACAGCGCTTCCGCGCCTTTTTTGGTCGAGGTATTGTTGCTCATGCCCTGCACCAGTACGGGCAGCGCGGTTTGCAGCAGGGAAGACACCTGCTTTTTGCCGGCGCCGGACGCTTTGGCCAGCGTTGCAACGCTGCCGGAGCTCAGTAGATCGCTCCCGAAAAGATTGCTTAAATCCATAGAAATCCCCCCTTTTTAATATATAAAATTATAGACCGCGGCGCCGGTCAAGTCAACGCACGCGGTCTGAATTGTCGGTCGTTTTTTACTCACGGTAAGCCGCAAGGATTTCCCCAAAGTAAATCGTGTGCGGATCGCCGTCCACGGTTTTCTGGTTCGCGGGATTATAGTAGCGTTTCAGAATAGCGGCGTCCATATTCTTCAAGTCGCTCTCAGCCTTGAACACGATGCGGCACTCAAAATGGATCGCGCAGCCCTTGACCGTATCCGCACCGCCCGCAAGCGCCTTTTGCCATTCCAGTCCGGCCGCCGCGCATTTGTCGATACCGCGCCCCGTATTCGTTCCACAGAAGGCAAGCTCCTGCTTCATCGTGTCAAACGCCGGCACGCATACGGAGAACGTATCTCCTTTTTCGATCAGCGTATGGGTAAAGCGGGTCTGCCGAACCATCACTGTGCAAACGGGTTTTCCCCAGACCGCACCGAATTCGCACCAGCCGATGGTCATGGGATTATGATCCTGATTGGTCATCAAAAACGCACCCTTGGGGATCTGTTGCAGCGCCTCGTCCAAAAGCTTTGTGTATTCAAACCGTTCCATTTCCTTTTCCTCCGCTTGTACTATTTTTCGTCCCTCGGGACGGATCAATCGATATACGTTACAATCTCGCCGGTGGTCTTGCGCTTTTTTTCGCGCAGCGGCGCGTCTGCGGCATATCCTACGCACAGCACCAGCCGGACGCGCTTTGCCGCGTCGATTCCCAACAGGCTCTTGATCTTTTTCTCGTTCAGCCATCCCAGAATACAGGTGGACAGGCCCAGCGATGTGGCTTCATAGCAAATATGCGCGGTGGCAATGCCGATGTCGATACTCGCAAAGTCCGCGTCCTTTACCAATGCGCCGAGCCGTGCGGAAAGATTGGGCTTTTCCTCCGTTACGACGATAAACGTGCCGCAGGTATCCGCAAACCGGTTCATGTGCATTTCCTGCACGCAGGGGCGCAGCGCTGCCGCCGTCTCCGGCTTGGTTACGACGAGAAAACTCCATGGCTGGCTGTCGCAGGCGGACGGCGCAAGGCGCGCGGCCTCAATACACTTTTCAATCTTTTCGCGCTCAACCGGTCGATCGGTATACGCGCGGCAGCTTTCACGCCGCTGTACCAGCTCTAAAAAATCCATTACACATGACCCTCTCTTTCGATTTTATCGATCGTCGTCTGTTTTTCCATCTCCCGCAGCCGCGCAAGATACGGAAACTCAGCCGCATTTTCCGCTCCGTAGGTTTGATTGAGCGTATATTCCAACGGGATCCAGCTGGAGAGCGGGCTCTCGTTGTGCTGAATCACGGCTTCGAGCTTGTCAAGCGCCTTATACAGGCGCGCTTCCGGCGATTTCAGCGCGTCCATTTCGTCAAACAACGCTCGAAACCCCGCTCTTTCCCGCGCGGGAAGGATGGACAGCAGCTGCCCGATGGCGTCCAGCTCTGTATCCTCGTCCTGCTCCGTCTTGAGAAACGTCGGAATATCGTCTGTGACGGCTTCTCCAATATCATGGATCACGCACATGCGAAGCACCCGATCCATATCGAGCGTCGGAAATTCCTCCCGCAGCAGCAGCGCAAAGAGCGAAAGCCGCCAGCTGTGCGCCGCCACGCTCTCCGGTATGCCGTCCGTCGTCACGCTGTGACGCGGCACGGACTTCATGCGTTCCACGCGATGTAAAAACTCCAGCAGTTCTTCCTGTTGCATGACTTCTCCTATCCTGCGTTTTTCCCATAGTATCACACTTTTTTATAACGAACAAGAAAAGCAAAAAGACCGCCCGCAAAGACGGTCTTTCCTTTGTGCGTCCCTGCTGCCGTCAACGGGCGGCAGCGTTACTTGTTGCAGTATACCCGAATCGCATCGCGCATCATCTGCGCGGTTCCGTCGCCAAAGCGGTCGATGTTTTCCGTAAACCGCGCGTCGGCAACATACATTTCGCCAAGCCCGCTCAGGATCTCGTTGGTGCAGGCATAGTAATGCTTTGTGATATGATCCTGCCAGGATTTGACCAGCGCCTGCACGGGTTCGGAAGCGGGAGCTTCGTCGCGCCGCTTGGCAAAGCCGCGAAAGATGTCGTCGGCTTCCGCCTGAATCGCCATCCACTGCACCTTGCCGTAGCCTGCGGTACGCTTCTCCGACTCCTGATAGGCGGGCGTTTTTCCGTAGCGCTCCTGCGCTTCTGCCGCGTACTGTTTACGCGTTTTCTCCAAAGACTGAAAATCAAACTGTTCCATGGCTACTGTTTCTCCCTCCATCGATTTTGTGACGATGGTCAGCAGCGCGTCGATCCGTTCCCGCTTTTTGAGGAGCAGCTCCCTTTGCTGTGAAAGCGCCTGCTTTTCATCGTGGCGGGGATCGGACAGGATCGATTCGATCTGGGACAAGGAAAATTCCAGTTCACGATAGAACAGGATCAGGCTGAGTCTTTCTTCCTCTGCCGCGCCGTAGAAACGGTATCCGGCGTCCGTCACCGCGGCCGGCTTCAATAGCCCGATCTCGTCATAATAGTGCAGTGTGCGCACACTGACCCCAAACAGCTCCGCCATGTCTTTGACCGATCGATTCATCTGCTTTCACCTCACAACCGAAAGGATACGCTATGACGCTGCGTGAGAGTCAAGTGCTTTCACAAAACTTTTTTAACCCAGTTTTAACCCAGCTGGAACAGATGCTCTACCAGCACCTTAAGTCCGATCAAAATCAGAATCACACCGCCCGCAATCTCGGCTTTCTTTTTGTATTTGCTGCCGAAGCGGTTGCCGATTGCAACGCCTGCAAACGACAGGCAAAAGGTGGTGACGCCGATGACGCTGACCGCCGCGCCGATATTGACCTGTAAAAAAGCAAAGGTGATACCGACCGCCAACGCGTCGATGCTGGTAGCGATTGCCATCAAAAGCAGTTCTTTGACGTCCAGCTTTTCTTCGCAGGCGGCGCAGCTGTCCTCCGCCTTGAACGCTTCCCATATCATTTTTCCGCCGATGAATACCAGCAGAGCAAAACAGATCCAGTGGTCGATGTTGACGATCAAATGCTCAAACTGGCTTCCCAAAAACCAGCCGACAAACGGCATCAGCGCCTGAAATCCGCCAAAGAACAGGCTGATAATCACAGCGTGCCGGTAGTTGATCTTCTTCATTTGCAGCCCCTTGCACAAAGCCACGGCAAAGGCGTCCATGGAAAGGCCGACGCCGATTAGAAACAATTCAACAAATGTCATTGCGTTTTCTCCTGTAGGTTGGGATGATACAGACCCGGTACAAGCATGCCGGCTCTATCTAACCTATTTTCTGCTCGACCAGATGGGCAACCGCCTCCAGCGCGGTCTGTTCCTCCGCCGAAAACCTTGAAAACACCGTGCTGTCCAGATCGAGCACGCCCATGGGACGGCCCCGCGTGTCGCGCAGCGGAATCACAAGCTCTGCGTTGGACGCTTCGTCGCAGGCGATATGCCCCGGAAAGTCATGGACGTTGTCCACCCGCACGCTGCGGTTTTCCGAAAATGCCGTGCCGCATACGCCGCGTCCGGGACGGATGCGCACGCAGGCGACCTTCCCCTGAAAAGGCCCGAGCACCAGCTCGTTTTCCGCCGGATGGTACAGATAAAAGCCCGCCCAGTTGATGCAAGGAAGCTCCTGCATCAAAAGCGCGGATACATTGGCAAGATTTGCAATGGCGTCCGGTTCTTCGGCGATCAGCGCACTTACTTTTTCCGATAGCATGGGATATTTCATTGGAATAGTGTATCATAAGCAAACAAAAATGAAAATGCCCGCGTGGGTTCTTTACAACTTTTCCGGTGCATGCTAAAGTGAACTTATCCGTTGATCGAGCGCAAAGCGTCGGAAGGAGCAGCATGAACGTTCAAAGCAAAAAAAACTTTATCATCAATTTTCTATACTTCGTCATTCTTCTCGGCATCACCATATTCATTTGCCGGGAGGGGATCTTTGCAATCATGCCCTTTGCCGTTGCTTTTGTGGTGGCGCTTCTTCTCAAACCCGCGGTGCGCTTTCTCAACCAAAAGCTGCATATTCAAAAGGGGATCGCCGGCGTTGTGCTGGTGGTGCTGTTTTATTCGCTGATCGGTCTTCTTCTCGTACTGATCGGCATCAAGCTCTTTGCTACGGTAAAGGGCTTCGTGGTCGAGCTTCCGAATATTTATAACAACACCATTGAGCCGCTGATTGTGCGCGCATTCACCGCGCTGCAAAATTTTACGGAGAAGCTGGATCCCTCCAGTACGCTTTCCTATACCGTGATCGTTCCGAAGATTACAGCGGCGGCGGAAAGCTTTATCTCCACGCTGTCCGTCAAGCTGCTCAACGGCGTGACGGGCACTGCCATGTCGGTGCCGGGCTTTTTGATTAACACGCTGATCTGCATCATCGCGACCGTGTTCATCGCCATTGACTGGGGCGTTCTGCGCGATTTTGTCATACGGCAGTTTTCGGATAAAAATCAACTCCTGCTGCACAACATTCGGGTGCACCTCGGAAAAACGCTTGGGTGTTATGTCCGCTCCTACGCGCTCATCATGCTCATTACCTTTGCCGAGCTTTCTCTGGGATTGTTCATTCTCGGCGTAGAAAATACGCTGGGGCTTGCCGCGCTCATCGCGTTGTTTGATATCCTGCCGGTCGTCGGCAGCGGAACCATTCTGATACCGTGGGCGGTGATTTCCGCAATTTCCGGCGATTATCTGCTGGCGCTGGGGCTTGGCGTTCTCTATGTCGTCATCGTCATCATCCGCAACATCATCGAGCCGAAGATCGTTGGGGAACGCGTCGGCCTGCACCCGATCGTCACTTTGATCGCCATGGTCGTCGGCGTCTATGTTTTCGGCGGCATCGGTCTTTTGGGACTGCCCATCGCTGTGGCGCTGATCCAAAGCCTCAACGAACAGGGTGTGATCCATCTTTACAACAAGGTGCCAAAGCCTGCGGCTCCCGCTGCGTCGAAGGACGACGCCGCAAAGAGAAGCGCTGTTCCCGAATCGACGCAGCAGAAAGACGCGCCTGCCGAAGAACCGGTTCCCGTATTTGGGAAAGAGGAGATCGACATCGATCCGGAGGACGGCAAGAGCGGCGGCGCGTTGTAAGCGGCGCTGTTGGAGGGAGTATGCGAATCGCAATCATCGGATACAGCGGGAGCGGAAAATCCACGCTGGCGGAGAAACTGGGAAAAGCCTATGGCGTCCCGGTACAGCATCTGGACGGGATATTTTTTGAAGGAAATTGGAAAACGCGGGATCGACAGGCGGCGCTTGCGGATGTGCGGCAGATGCTGGATCGACCCGATTGGATCATCGACGGCAACTATACGGGGCTGTTGCAGCCGGAACGGCTCGAACGGGCGGATCAGGTCGTGTTTCTCAATTTTTCACGCTGGGTCTGCCTGTATCGCGTTACAAAACGATACCGTCGCTATCGTGGCGGTACGCGGCCGGATCTGGCACCCGGCTGCAACGAGAAGCTGGATGCGGAATTTGTTCGCTGGGTTCTGTTTGGCGGCAGAACGAAGCAAAAGCGCGCGGATTATCGCAGCATCGTCCGGCAGTATGCTGAAAAAACAGTCGTTTTGCGAAACGAGCGAGCGCTGGATCGCTATTGCGCGGCGCTGCCCGACACAGAAAAAGCGTGAAACCTGAGAGCAAATCTGCTAAGATAACACCATGCTGAAAGATTATATCAAAAATCCATATCGAATCTTTATGTTGCTGGGCGACCGCGGTTTCTTGGATCGGATGCCGGACGAGCCGTTTTTGAAGCTCATTTATCGCGCCAATACCGGAAAAAAGCTGCACCTTAACCCGCCGGTCACGTTCAACGAGAAGATTCAGTGGCTGAAGCTGCATTTTCGCAAACCCGAATTTTCGGCGATGGCGGATAAATATCGCGTGCGGGCATATCTTGCGGAGAAGGCGCCCGCGCTGCCGATGATCCCGCTGCTCGGGGTCTGGGATAAGCCGGAGGAGATCGACTTTAACGCTCTGCCCGCGCGTTTTGTGCTCAAATGCACGCACGATTCCGGGAGCGTGCTCCTCTGCAAGGACAAGGACGGCTTTGATACGGCGGCGGCGGTCAAATATCTTCGTGCGCGCCTCAAAAAGAATTATTTTGCGCCCGGTCGGGAATGGCCCTACAAGGACGCGACGCCGCGTGTGATCGCGGAAGAATATGTGGAAGATCCTGCAAGCCGGGTGCTGCGCGTCTATAAAATCCTGAATTTTGACGGCACGCCGCGCATCATTCAGGTGATTAACAACGACAAAACCGCCGAGGAGACCATCAATTATTACGATACCGATTGGAAGCGGCTGCCCTTTCGCCAGAACTTTCCCAACGGTGCAACGGATGATCCGCGGCCGGAAGGTCTTGCGACCATGCTGGAGAATGCCAAGCGGTTGGCTGACGGCTTCCCGTTTCTGCGAACGGACTTTTACGAGGTCGCCGGCAAGGTCATCTTTTCCGAATTTACGTTCTTTTCCGACAGCGGCGTGGCGGTGTTTTATCCGCCCGAATGGGATACGACCCTTGGCGGCTGGATCACGCTGCCGGAAACAAAGTAATCAAATAAAAAAAGCGCGCCGAA
>CAZWUK010000081.1:0-9504 GCA_964636685.1 uncultured Oscillospiraceae bacterium | reverse complement strand
CCTACGTTCCGGCTACTTCGTCAAACTGATGCTTGACTTTTCATAGCTGGTCTTTCGCATAAATTAAAAGCGGTTGCACTGACTCTTGTTGAAATCAGTACAACCGCTTTTTTGTTTTGAAAAATCATTTTTGCACCTGAAAACCACAGGTACTCTGCAATAAATGCTCCAAAACGTCTGTTATCAAATTGTTATCAAAAGGCAAAAAGAAATCCCGAAAGCCCAGTCATCCAGCGGGTTTCCGGGATAGTGTTTCTTATTCCCACTCAATCGTTCCCGGGGGCTTTGATGTAATGTCGTAGACGACACGGTTAACATGCGGTACCTCCGCTATGATGCGCTCGGAGATGCGTCGCAAAACCGGAAACGGAATCTCCGCCCATTCAACGGTCATAGCGTCGGTGGACGTCACAGCGCGAACGCCGATGGCGTAATCGTAGGTACGTTGATCTCCCATCACGCCGACACTGCGCATTCCTGTAAATACGGTAAAATACTGCCAGATTTTTTCAGCTAGTCCAGCCTTTGCGATTTCATCCCGCAAAACAAAATCTGAACGGCGCAAAATGTCCAGCTTATCCTCCGTAATGTCGCCCAGCACACGGATTGCCAGTCCAGGGCCTGGGAATGGCTGGCGCCAAACAAGTTCGTGCGCAATGCCAAGGTATTCGCCCAAGGCGCGCACCTCATCCTTAAACAGCATGCGAAGCGGCTCTACAAGCCCGGTAAATCCAATATCCTTCGGCAATCCGCCGACATTATGGTGACTCTTGATTTTCGCAGAGCTTTCGGTTCCGCTCTCAATAATATCCGGGTAAATCGTGCCCTGCAATAAAAATTCCGCACCGCCAAGCTTTTTTGCTTCCTCTTCGAAGACACGCACAAATTCCGTACCTATTATTTTTCGCTTAGTCTCCGGATCCGTCACGCCCGCAAGCTTTTCAAGGAAGCGCTGTCTTGCGTCAACGGCAATGATGTTCAGATTGAGCTTGTCACGATAGAAGGCGATTACCTCCTGTGCCTCGTTCTGACGCAACAGACCGTGATCCACAAAAATACAGGTCAAGCGATCACCGATGGCGTTGTGCACCAGAACGGACGCCACCGACGAATCAACTCCGCCGGACAATCCTCCGATTACCCGTTTATCCCCTACCTGTCGTTGAATGTCCGCAATCAGGTTGTCTGCCAGTCCAGCTGCACTGTAGCTGCATTGCAGCCGGCAAATATTTCTCAGGAAATTGGAAAAAATCTTCTCTCCGTTGGGCGTATGCGTGACCTCTGCGTGAAATTGAATGCCATAAAGCTTTCGTGCATCGTCCGCAAATGCGGCCACAGGGCAGTGATCTGTATGCGCCACAGATACAAACCCGTCCGGCAGAATCGTAACTGAATCGTTATGGTTCATCCATACGATTTCAGCATCCATTCCCGCAACCAGCGGATGGTGTTCCATGCAAATGGGCGTACGTCCATACTCCTTGATAGCCGACGCTTCAATTGTACCGCCGAAAACCTTGGCAATATACTGCATACCGTAGCAGATGCCAAGCACAGGCACGCCCAGCGAAAAGATCTCGTCTGTACAAGCTTTTGCATTCTTTTCATAAACGCTGTCCGGGCCGCCGGTCAGAATAATACCGGAAATGCCCTCGCCGCGGATACGGTCAATTGAAGCAGTATAGGGGATCAGCTCGCTGTATACGCCCGCTTCCCGTACTCTGCGGGCGATCAGCTGGTTATACTGTCCGCCAAAGTCCAAGACAACAATACGTTCAGGCATTCCCTTCTTCCTTTCTAAATACAATGCCGTTTTCATCCGCGCTTTCGATAATTGCAAGAGAAACGAGATGGTTGCCTGCGGCGCGCAGCTTTGCTCCTCCCTGTTGGAATCCTTTCTCAATCGCCACGCCAATGCCGATCAATTCCGCGCCGGCTCTGTCAACGATCTCCGTAAGACCGCGGAGCGCCTCGCCATTGGCAAGGAAATCGTCGATAATCAAGACCTTGTCGGTATTTGTGAGCCACTGCGCAGAAACGAGTAAAGTTACTTTTTTCTTATACGTATAGGAATAGATATCGCTCTTGTACAGACCGCCCTCGATGTTGTCCGATTTTGCTTTTTTGGCGTAAATCATCGGTACGCCGTATTCCTCGGCACAGATGGTCGCCAGCGCAATACCAGACGCTTCCGCCGTTAATACGCATGTGATATCGGTCAAGTCAAAATGCTTTTTGAACTCCTTTGCAATTTCGCGCATCAGCTTTGTATCGACCCGGTGATTCAAGAATCCATCGACCTTGATAATGTCGCCCGGCAGCACCTTGCCTTCGCTGCAAATGCGATCTTCCAATAATTTCATTTTTCTCTCTCCTCAAATGCGATACTTGACATTATGTCGCAAATTCTTGCAACTGGCAAGATGTTAATCAAACATTATAAAATAAAAATGGGCAGCGAACATATTTTTAGTCCGTTGCCCGAAGGATTCCTTTGATCGCGACTTAGTTCAGAGCGTCCTTAAACGCCTTGCCAGCCTTGAAAGAAGGCGACTTGGATGCAGGAATGTCAATCTCTTTGCCGGTCATGGGATTGTGGCCCTTGCGTGCGGGGCGATTTTTTGCTTCAAATACGCCGAAGCCCACGATCTGCACTTTATCATCAGCCTTCAGCGCTTCTTCGATGGAGCTGACTACGGCGTTGACTGCCTTTTCGGCATCCTTCTTGGGAAGTGCGCTTTTTTCGGCAACTGCCGCGATTAAATCGGTTTTGTTCATAAAAAATCCTCCAAATCAATGTTGTGCGTGGTTTATTGTAGCAGTGTTATCCCGCTTTGGCAAGCCTATTTTTTCAACTTTCTCCCCTATTATCGGTCTTTCTTTGCTTTATCCCAAAGGGCGTCCATTTCGGTTAGCGTCATATTGCTCAGTTGATTCCCGTTTTCCATGGCAAGGCGTTCCATTCTTGCAAAACGGTTGACAAACTTGTCGGTTGCGGCCGTCAATACGAATTCCGGATCTAGTTTGAGTAACCGTATTACATTGACCGCAGCAAACAGCAGATCCCCTGCCTCCTCCACAATGTTACCGTTCCGCTCGATTGCTTCTCTTAATTCGCACGTCTCTTCCCCGATCTTAAAGAATGCGGACTCTGCATTCTCCCAGTCGAATCCAACAGCCGCAGCACGTTTTTGCACCTTGCGCGCCCGCATCAAAGCCGGGAACGCTTTCGGAACGCTGTAAAGCGTGTCAGCCGTTGTCTCCTGCTTCTTCTCGATCTTCTTCAGCTTTTCCCAGTTTGCGAGTACTTCGCCCGTTGTTGCCGCCTGCCCGTCGCCAAACACGTGCGGATGGCGGTAGATCAGCTTTGCCACAAGTTCGGTGGTGACGTCCCGTGGCGTAAATGCACACTGTTCTGCACCAATTACGGCATGAAAGGCAGCCTGCATCAATACATCGCCGGTTTCCTCGCAAATTGCATCGTCGTCTTGCCGGTCGATGGCGTCCACCAACTCATAGCATTCCTCCAGCAAATCCTTCTTCAAAGAGCTATGGGTTTGCTCCCGGTCCCACGGACAGCCATCCTGCCCACGAAGTAGCGTCAGAACGTCCAAAAGGTCATCATACCCAAACCGCTTACGCTTCAGCAGCGGTGCCGGCGGTATCGCCGCTACGGTAGCGGCATGATAGTGTTTTTGCCGATCAAGCGCATACAGCGGTATTTTGCGGACATCGTATCCGCCATCCGGCTTCATCGATGCAAAAAGGATTGCCCAATCATCCGGATAATATTCCATAAGCTTTAGTTTTACAATGCCGGCTGTAATTGGCGTGTCCAGTTCCTCTACAAACAACAGCTCCTGCGGCTGCAAACATTCCGGCAAATCCACCGCGGCATATACGCTGCCGCTTCCGGAGATTTCCGAAAATGCCGCTGCATGTAACGGCACACCGGGCAGCACGCAAACCGCAGCGGCCGCTTTTGCCGCATGTTCGCGGATCACCGGAAGCTGCGACCGTACCGAAGCGCCGGAGATGGCATACACGCAATCTCCGGCGGCAACAAGCCGTTCGGCAATGCGCTCGTTCAAGTCGCTAAAACTCTTTGCGGACGCATACAGATCATCCATCGATATAAAGGAAATCGCTGCTTCCAGAACAGGCCTTGCAGAAGGATGCTGCGCCGTCTGTAAAAACAATTGCCTTGCACCTCTGATCGTTTCCCACGCCGCAATTGTCATCGTATCGGGTGTGCCGAGCGGCACGACGGTGATCGTCATTTGTTTAATTCTCCCGGTAAAGGATCCGGCTAAGGCGCTTTCCGCCCGGGATAAACTTCAGATCCTCTTTACTGAACATGCGCAGCGCTACAACCAGCGCGCCATAGATCACAACGCCGATACATACGGCGCCAAGCGTTGCAACGGTAGTCGAAAAACGGCTTTGTAAAAAGACGCCTGAAAAATAGACCGCAGCCCCCATCACGACCGACGCAACAACGGGTTTTCCAAACACCTGCCACACATTGAGATTGAGCTTTGTCTTACGTACCAGCCAGATGGTATCAAGAACGCCGGCTACGGCATAGCATGCAACCGTGGAAATGGAGGCTCCCTGAATGTTGATGTCGGAATTGCGCATCAATAGCACCATGACAACGATCTTCACCACCGCGCCGACGCCCAGATTTATAACAGGAACGATCGGCTTGCCATAGCCTTGAATACAGCCAGTCATGGTCTGTACCAGAGAGAGGAATACAATCCCGATGGCAGAGCTTTTCATCAACGCGGTGCCAATTTCCAGTTCCTGTGCGTTTGACTTGAACAGGAAGTCTATCACATTGCCGCCCATGACGTAAAGCCCGACGGCGCACGGCAGCCCGACGATCAGCGCAAGCTTTAGCCCGAGTAAAGAAACACGGCGCACAGCCGACAGATTTTTATGTGCGTTCGCCTGCGATATCGCGGGAACAAGGCTCATGGCCAGCGCAACCGTCAAAACCGCCGGCATGTTGATGATGGTGGAAACGTCGGTACGAAATACCGCAAAGCAGGTATCCGCATAAGCTCGCGTAAATCCAGTCGAAAGCATGATGTTCTTGATTAAAAGCGTATCGACAATTCCCGTCATCGGCATGATGGAAGCACCAATCGTAACAGGGATCGCGATGCGAAGCACCGTCCCGATAATGTGCTCGTCCGTCTTCTCTGTAAACTGAACATGTCCCTGCGTCTCAACATTTTTGCGTTTGTTGGCGATATAGAATCCCATGATAACCAGCAGCGCAAGAATCTCCGAAGCAGTTATGCCCAGCAAAGCGCCCATCGCCGCGACGTCGTATCCCTGCGGCAACAGGATCTTGACAAGAAACAAACCGATGACAAGCTTTCCTACCTGCTCCATCAGCTGCGACAGGGCTGTTCCGGTCATTTGCTGCAAGCCCTGCAAATATCCGCGGTAAGCGCACATAACCGATACAAACAGCAGCGCCGGCGCCAATGCACGGAAGGATTTTTCCGCGCCGGGGCAATTTGTTGCAGCCGCGAGGAAGTCCGCCCCGAAGAACATCAGCGCCGTTGTAACGACGCCGATGCCGGTCAGCAGAAGCATGCTCTTGCGGAATACACGCTTTGCACCGTCATAGTCTCCAAGTGTAACGCGCTCCGCAACAAGCTTGGAGATCGCCGTTGGAAGCCCGGCGGAGGATACCACAAGCAGCCAGGAATAATACGGGTAGACAGTCGAATAATACGTCATACCCGCAACACCCATCATATTGCGCAGCGGAATGCGGAAAAATGCGCCGATGATCTTGCACAAAAGTCCCGCAATTCCCAGAATAACTGCGCCTTTTACAAAAGATTTTTTCTCAGTCTTTTCCATGGAGAGAGTATACCATCTTTTTTATACCATTGCCATCCCCAGTGTTAATATCCCAAGATTATCGGCAAAAATCTCTGCAAACTGCGACATCGGCAGCGGACTTACGCCTTGGCCGCATTCGATCGTATAGCCCGGTCGCACATACGTCTGAATAAACCAGTCCTTGTAACCGGCAAAACCGCTGGCATACGGCGTTTCCTCCAGCGCGTAACCGCTTGCGGCCGCAAATGCCTTGCCGATCTCCGGCGCCCCTTCGGGTTCGTAATTTAAGTATTTCCAATAAATCACGTTTCCTTGCGTATGATATGACAGCGTCAAAAGAAAATCATGCGCGAGCGTAAAGTCATACACGCTCTTGGCCTCCGGTGAAGAAAGCGGCGCAGTTCCGACAAAATCCCTTGGGCCGGGTCGGGTGTAGCCTTGCGCATATTTGATGCGCTTTGCAACCTCCCAGTTGGCCGGATAGCTCAAATTCGGGTCGATCCCGGCGATGTTTGCCTTCCATCCCAATGGAAATGGAATCGTCGGATAAAACGTGGAAAGCGCCTGTGCCTGGAGATAATAGCTGTCGTCCGCTGGAATCATCCCGGTTACGAGATCGACGCCGTCCGGATTTACAAGCGGTGCAAGGAACAGCGTTGTTTTTTCGTAAAGCGTTTTTGCGGGAGCATCATAGACGCTGCCGCCTGTGGCATATGCTTTTGCATATGTTTCCAAATATCGGAGCAGCACGGGCGTTGTGATCCATTCATTGGCATGGTGCGCGGCGTTATAAAACACCGACTTTTCCCCGACGCCCATAGACACTGCATAGAGAGATTTCCCCATTACGCTCTTTCCGATAGTCTCGCGTCGCAAGAACGGATAGCGTGACGCCAGCCCATCCAGCACGATACCGGTCAAAAGATGTGTATAGCGCACGTTGTCCGGCACGACGTCAAATCCCAACGGAACGATGATTTCACGCTCTGCCGTAAGCTCCCCGAGCTCGACGCCGGGATTGGCGGTTATCAGCGCCGCGCGCGTCGTATCATAACCGTCAGCGATTTTTTCCAGCGTGTCCCCGGCCTGGAGCACGTACACCGTATATCCGGCAAGATACGGAAACAGCTGTGCCCAGGTCAGTCTGCCCGCTACGCCGTCTGCGGTCAATCCGCTGTCTCTTTGAAACTGTTCCAGCGCGCGCAGTGTTCTGGCGCCAAAGATACCGTCGATTGTTCCCGGATCGTAGCCTGCCCGCCGCAATCCGAGCTGCAGGTACTCCACCATCGGCCCGCTGCTGCCGTATTGGAGCGTCTTCAAAATATACATCCCCCTTTTTCTCGACAAAAGCCGCACACATTGGTATAATATACTTAATAATTATGGAGGTTAGAACGATGGGTTTAATTAAGGCGATCGGTTCTGCGCTGTCCACTGCGCTTGGCGACCAGTGGAGAGAGTACTTCTATTGTGATGCGCTGCCTGCTGATATTCTGGTGGAAAAAGGTCAAAAGCGCGTAGGCGGCAAAAGCAGCAACACCAAGGGGGCTGACAACATCATTTCCAACGGTTCCATTGTTGCGGTTAACGAAGGTCAGTTTATGATGATCGTCGATCAGGGCAAAGTCGTTGAATTCAGCGACACGGCGGGTGAATTTATTTACGACACCTCAACTGAACCATCTCTGTTTTACGGCAGCTTTGGAAAGTCCCTGTTGGATTCCTTCAAGATCGTTGGTCGCAGATTCACCTTCGGCGGCGATGCCGGCAAGGATCAACGCGTTTACTACTTTAACAAGAAGGAAATCCTCGGCAATAAATATGGGACGTCCAATCCCGTTCCTTTCCGTGTGGTTGATCGGAACATTGGTCTGGATATCGACATCGGCATTCGCTGCCATGGCGAATACTCCTATAAGCTTGTAGATCCTCTGATGTTTTATACCAACGTCTGTGGAAATGTCTCGGATATCTATGATCGGGGAGAGATTGACAGCCAGCTCAAGAGCGAGCTGATGACCGCCCTGCAACCGGCGTTTGCAAAGATTTCCGAGCTTGGAATCCGGTACAGCGCTCTGCCAGGACATACCACGGAAATCGCAGATGCACTCAATACCGTTTTGACGGAAAAATGGATCAAAACCCGCGGTCTTGCCGTCGCTTCCTTCGGCGTCAACTCCGTTTCCGCTTCTGAAGAGGATGAAGCCCGCATCAAGAACCTTCAGCAGGCGGCTGCGCTGCGCGATCCTACCATGGCCGCCGCAACACTTGCCAGCGCGCAGGCGCAGGCCATGCAGGACGCCGCAAAGAATCAGAACGCGGGTTCGTTCATGGCTTTTGCCGGCATGAACATGGCAAATCAGGCGGGCGGCATGAATGCGGCCAGTCTCTTCAACATGGGGCAGCAGCAGCAAGCCGCACAGGCTTCGCCCGTCAATTCCGGTTGGACCTGCAGCTGCGGCAAGACTGGCAATCTCGGAAAATTCTGCAATGAATGCGGAAAAGCAAAGCCAGCCGATGGTTGGGCCTGTGAATGCGGCGTCGTTAACAAAGGCAAATTCTGCAGCGAATGCGGTAAGTCCAAACCTGCCGGCGCGCCGCTCTATCGCTGTGATAAATGCGGTTGGGAACCGGAAGATCCGACGCATCCGCCGAAATTCTGTCCCGAATGCGGCGACCTGTTCGATCAAAACGATAAAAAATAGAGTTTATATCAGTTTCCATGCACAGGACAGCGGGGTATTTTCCCCGCTGTCTTTTCGGGTATTGGGACAATCTGTAAAAAGTGTCCAAATTTCAGTCAGAAGCGCAAAGTTGCTCCACGAAAACTGCTTGCGCGATCAGCCCGGGTCTTTTTCCGCGCAGCAGGATATGCTAGAATGAAAATAATGTCATGCTTATTTCGGCTGCGACCTCTGCCATGACCTAACAGAATAAGGAGAACAGCACTTGACACAAAGAAGCCAAACGAGAATTCCTTTGAAAATGCTTGCCGAAACACAAGCCGGCAACGGCGATCACGAGAAGCTGATCCGCAGTTTGGAGAGAATGCAGAATTTTCTTGAAATGCAGCAGCTCTACCGAAGCGCTATCGCCGAGATTACCACAAAGCTTGAAATATTGGATGATGAATTCGGCGTTCGATATGACTACAACCCCATCCACCACATCGAGAGCCGGCTCAAATCCACACCCAGCATACTGGAAAAGCTGATGCGCAAGGGGTTGACGGTAGACATCGAAACGGCAAAGGCCGAGCTGTCCGATATTGCCGGCATTCGTGTGATCTGCAACTATGTGGAGGATATCTACCGTATTGCGGATATGTTGACTTCTCAAGACGATATCATTCTGGTGCGTAAGCGCGATTATATTCAATCGCCAAAGCCTAACGGCTATCGCAGTTTGCATCTGATTGTTCGCGTACCGGTATTTCTGTCAAACAAGCGGGAGCTGGTCACGGCAGAGGTGCAGATTCGAACCATTGCGCAGGATTTTTGGGCAAGTCTGGAACATCATCTGCGCTATAAATCCACTACTGCGGTACCGGATGAGCTTCGCAGGCGTCTGAAAATGTGCGCAGACACCGGCGCAGCCCTGGACGCCGAAATGCAATCGATCTTTCGTCAACTGAAG
>CAZWUK010000080.1:0-9515 GCA_964636685.1 uncultured Oscillospiraceae bacterium | reverse complement strand
CGTTGCTGCCCAGCAGCACGAAGGTCGTCGCCGCGCCCATGCCGATGCCGTTGATCGCGCTGGTCGTGATCGCCATCGTCGGGCAGGTGCCCAGCACAAGGCGGAACGTCGGATTCTCGGTAATGATACCGTTGAGGAAAATATGCTTCATGGAAAGCTTTTTCTTTTCCATATCAATGCCCTCCCTGGATCAAAGTCAGCAGGTACGCGGACGCTTGATTGACCGCTGCCACCACCGCGGCGGAGCTGATCGTCGCGGCGCTGACCGCATCGATGCTCCCACCGTCCTTTGCCAGCGCCACAGGCGCCTGCTGCCCCATAAACTGTTCTGTAAACGCGACGTCCTTGGTTTTTGCGCCAAGTCCCGCCGTCTCGGAAAAGTCCGCGCCGCCGACGTGAACCGTCGTAATCCGCCCCGCCGCGTCCATGCCCACCGTCACTTCGATGGGGCCGCCGTAGCCCCGCACGCTCACTTTGGCGGTGCCGCCGCAGAACGCGCCGTCCGCCGCGTATCCCTGATACGCTTCTTCCACGGCGTCCGTCTCGGCTTTGGTAAATTCTGCGGCGTCGGGCAAAACCGCTTGTCTTGCCGCGATGGCCGCAGCGTCCGCCTGCTTCCGAATCGGCTCCGCGGTGATCGCGTTGGTCATGCCAAGCGTCAGCCCCGCAAACGCCGTGATGAGAAGCAGCGTCAACCCTACCTTAAAAACGTCACGCATTCTGTTTTACCCTCCCATACAGGCGGGGGCCTGTGACCCGGTCGATCAAAGGCGTGGCACAGTTCATCAGCAAAATACCGTAGGTCACACCCTCCGGATAACCGCCGAACGAACGGATTAAAGCAATGATGAGCCCCGCGCCGAAGGCGAAGATCACCTTGCCCCAGCCGGTCATGGGGCTTGTCACATAGTCGGTAGCCATGAACACCGCGCCAAAGAGCACGCCGCCCGTCATCAGCGACAGCAGCGGGTCTTGACCGAACAGAAACGAAAAGAGCGCAAACGTTCCGAGCAGCACCACGGGAATATGCCAGGTGATGGTCTTGCGAATCAGGAGATAGACGAGCCCGAGCAGGATCGCAATCTTGCACACTTCGCCAAGCGAGCCGGGGATCCGCCCGATCAAAAGATCGATCATGGTATAATTCTCCGCCGCCGCCGCGTCCGATAAAATCGTCGCGCCCGTCACGCCGTCCGTAAACGGCACGGTGAACGCCGATGCGCCGGTCATGTGCGCCGGCCAGGACGCCAGCAGCACCGCGCGCGCAGCAAGCGCTGGATTGACAAAATTATCGCCAATGCCGCCAAAGAGCTGCTTGACCAAAATGATCGCCACCGCGCAGCCCACGAGGATCATCCACCAGGGCGCGGTCGCGGGCAGGTTGAGCGCCAGAATGATACCCGTCACCACCGCCGAGAGATCATTGATACGGATGGTGCGCTTGGTGAGCTTTTGGTACACCATTTCCATCAGCACGCACGCTGCCACGCTGATAGCAATTACGCGCACCGCATTCCACGAAAACAGCCAGATGGACGCTGCCACGCACGGCATGAGCGCGGTGATTACGTCCAGCATCAGCGTCGCGGTCGTGTCCTTTCCGTGGACGTGCGGCGCCGGGGAAACCTTCCAATTACGCATATTACTTTTTCCTCCTCGCCGCAATTTCTTCCTTTGCCGCCTTGAAGGACGACGTCAGGTACCGGTGCGCCGGACAGCTGTAGGAGCAGGCGCCGCAGGCGATGCAGTCCAGAACGTTGTGCTTGACCGCCGCGTCAAAATCGAATTTTTCGCAGTCATAGCGGAGCTGATACGGCGCAAGTCCCATGGGGCATGCGTTCACGCAGCGTCCGCAGCGAATGCAAGGGCCTTCCTCCAGCGTCTTAGACTGGCTCTCGTCAAACACCAGGATGCCGTTGGTCGCCTTTGTTATGGAAACGGTATCGTTGGGTGCGCAAAGTCCGGTCATGGGGCCGCCGGCAAATATCTTGGCGGCATTTTCGCCGTAACCGCCGCAAAAGCCGATGGCGTCCGCATACCGGGTGCCAATGCGAAGCTTGAGGTTGGAGGGCTGCTTGACGCAGCCGGAAACCGTGGTAAGACGCTCCACCAAGGGCTTTCCCAGCGTCACCGCGTCCGCGATCGCTGCGGCGGTACTGACGTTGAACACCAGCGCGCCTGCGTCGATGGGCAGCGTGCGCTGCTTGACCTGTCTGCCGGTGACGACTTCGATCAGCTGCTTCTCACTGCCCTGCGGGTACTTTGTGCGAAGCGGGAGAACCGTGACGCCCTCCCTGCCGGCAGCGGCCTTTTGCATGACTTCGATGGCGTCCTTTTTATTGTCCTCGATGGCAACGACCCCGCGGGCAACGCCCGTCGCGCGCATAATGAGGCGCAGTCCGTCCAGTACGCGATCGGCGTTCTCCAGCATTTGACGGTGATCCGCCGTCAGGTACGGTTCGCATTCCGCGCCGTTTAGGATCACGACATCCGCCTGCTTGCCCTGTGGCACGGTCATTTTCACATGTGTTGGGAAGGCCGCCCCGCCCATGCCGCAAATCCCCGCCGCCTGCACTGCCGAAATGATCTTGTCTGCTTCCACCGTCTCCACGCCGCCCACGGGCGTCAATTCCGTCCATTCGTCCGCGTGATCGTTTTGGATCTCGATGCACATCTCCGGTGCGCCGCGCAGTTGCTGCCGCGTCTCCACCGCGATCACCTCGCCCGATACGCTGGCGTGAACGGGAAGCCCCAGACCGCCGACCGGCGTGGCAATGACCTGTCCCAGTTTCACGCGCTCGCCCTTGACCACACACGGCGCGCTGGGCGCGCCAAGGTGCATCCCCATCGGAATCACCACCGTGTCCGGCACGAAGGGCTTGACGGCCGCAGCACAAGTCAGCGGCTTCCCCTCATGGATGCTTCTGAGAGGATGAATTCCGCCTCGAAAACTCTTTGCCACCAGTTTTCCACCTGCTTTCTTTGACATAAAAAGAGCATGTATCATAGTGTCGATACATGCTACTTAACAAAGGTATATTATACACGAATCGTTGTCTTTTCACAACTGTATCGCATAATTTTACCGTACTTCAGCCGCCGAAATAGTTGATGGCGCCATTGACCACGCCGATGGCAATTTTATCCTGCATCTTTTCGTCGTTCAGCTGCGTATCGTCGGTCTTGTTGCTGATATGTCCCATAATCAGCGATGTAACCGGCATCTTGCAGGCGTTGAAAAAGGTCTTGTCGGAAAACTGCCGCAGCGAGCTGCCGTCGTATTCCCGGATGGGGAAATCGGTCGCCTTGACGTAGGCGTTTAGGATCGCTTTTGCCAAAGCCTCGCATTTGGTCTGCTGGCCGTGGCTCTTGGGGCCCCACATCAAGCAGCCCCGGGTATCGGACGCGCCGACGGAATTGACCTCGATGCGAATGGCGATCTCGCAATTGGCGTCATTGAGAATCTTTGCGCGCTTGCTGTCCTCCATATCGGTCTTGTTGTCCGTACGCGTCATCACAACCGTAGCGCCCTCCGCCTCCAGCGCCGCTTTGATCTTCTCGGCGACGGCAAGCGTGACGCGGTTTGCATAGGTTCCCGTGGAGGCGCCGCGCACCTTAGAGCTATAGCCTCTGGAAGCGTCGATGCCGATGATATGCCCCGCAAGCTTTCCCGTCGGTTCGGGCGTCGGCGTCGGGGTCGCGTCGGGATCCGGCGTAATATTCGGATCGGGCGTAATATTCGGATCTGGCGTGATATTCGGATCGATCGTCGGCGTGGGCGTGGGCGTCTCCTGCACCGGCGCGATCGTCGGCGTGGGGCTGGGGGTCGCGTGCGCTTCCTTGTAGGAGGTGATCGCAGGGGAAATCACGCCCGCCGCGAGCGCATAGGTCAATCCGCCCGCAAGGATCAGAATGCAGGCGCAAAGAACGCCGAATGCCATGGGGTTATTGATGCGCAGCCTTCTGCGGCGCTGATGTATCTTCTTCACAGTTATTCACCTCACAGGTCAGTGGATAATCTATTTTAACACGCCTGTTCACAATTGTGTATTGGAAATATAAAGATTCACATTTATTTTGCGCATACGTGCCTTTTCTTTCCTCTAAAAATGCGCTATACTCCCTGTATGCCTTACATTTACGCACATGCGACCATTGGTCTTTTGACCGAAAAAAAAGTTGAGAAGAGCGCAAAGAACATTATAACCGCTCACCGGGAGGCCTTCCTGTTGGGTCTGCTCGGGCCCGATCCTTTTTTTGGCGACCGTTTGCCGCCGCCGCTGTTTACAAAGCATCAAAAGGAGCTCGGCAATCGTCTGCACTGCGAGAACGCGTCGGTGCTGTTTTCCAATCTGCTGTCGCTCTCCAAAAAGAACGTGGCGCGGCTTGCCTATACCTTTGGGTTCTTGTGTCATTTTGCGCTGGATTACTCCGTCCACGGCTATATCGAGTCGCGCTACCGTGACAACGACCATACGCGTTTTGAAATGCGGATGGATCTTCCCATACGCGATCATTACGGTCTGGAGGAAACGATGTCCAGCCCGGCAAATCTCTACAAGGTCGGCGCAAACGCGCCGCTCGGCGCGGATGAGCTGCTGGCGCAGCTGTTTTCCGACCTCTACGGACTGCGGACAAACGGCGTATATTTTCGCAGCTACAACAAATGGGCCACGGTGCAGCAGCTGGCCTACGATCCGAACGGCAAAAAGCTCAAGCTTGCAAAGTGGCTCGATCGCGTCGCAAAAAAGCCCGACCGACTCGCCGGTTTTTTGCTTACCTACGATCCGGCGGACGATCGGGATCTGTTCAACAGAGCGCATGCGCCCTGGGCGGCGCCGTGGTCGCCGAACGAACAGCACACCGAATCCTATTTCGTGCTCTTCGACCGGGCGGTGGACTACGCCGTGTCCCTCGTCAACGCCGCTGCGCACGCGGTTTTAACGGACGACACGGGCGAACTGTTGGGGCTGATTGGCTCCCGCACGATGAATGGAACGGACGATGTTTGAGCATATGACCGCCTGCTGCTTCACCGGGCACCGTCCGGCGGATCTGCCCGGCGGCGGCAAAGAAGCCTCACCCGAGATGATCGGGCTGAAGCTTCTTTTATTTCACACGGTGGAGGACGCGGCGGCGGCTGGCGTTGCCGATTTTTATGCCGGCGGCGCAAGGGGCTTTGATACCATTGCCGCCGAAGCCGTGCTCTCCCTTCAACAGCTGCATCCCGATATTCGCCTGCATCTGG
Organism: uncultured Oscillospiraceae bacterium; assembly: GCA_964636685.1. Taxonomy (GTDB): domain Bacteria; phylum Bacillota; class Clostridia; order Christensenellales; family CAG-138; genus CAZWUK01. The sequence continues at coordinate 4,267 of CAZWUK010000080.1, read as the reverse complement.
CGCTTCCCGCAAAAACGCAGGCCGACAGCTGGTCGGCTGCCGATCAGACGCGATATCGATCGATCCTCGCGCATGCCGACAGCGTGTTTTACGCTTCCGAAACAGACCTTGTCACAGCGTCGATGCACCGGCGCAATCGCTATCTTGTGGACCACGCCGACTGCTGCATCGCCTATCTTGCAAAGCGCACCGGCGGCACATGGTATACGCTGCAATATGCCGTCCGCCGCGACATTCCGTTTCTGAATCTTGCGCAACATTTTATTGCGTGATATAATCGCTCCCTATGATACAGAATAATAATAATCAGAACAAACAGGTTCCCAATCGCATGGGAACACAAAAAGAAGGCAGGCTGCTGTTCTCCATGGCGTGGCCGATGATTCTCTCCATGCTCATTCAGGCGCTCTATAACGTCGTGGACAGCATCTTTGTCAGCCGGCTCGGCGAAGACGCGCTCACCGCCGTCTCTCTAGCATTTCCAATCCAGATGCTGATGATTTCCGTCGCCGTCGGAACCGGAATCGGCATGAACTCCTATATGTCCCGAAAACTGGGCGCGCGGGAGTTTGAGGACGCCAATTACGGCGCCGGCGTTGGTCTTCTGTTGATGGCGCTGTCCTCTCTGGCGTTCACGCTTTTTGGCATATTCGGCGTCCGTCCGTTCTTTGCGGCGTTTTCCGATTCGGAAACGCTCCGCCAGATGGGCGGCTCGTATCTTTCCATCTGTTCGCTTTTTTGCATCGGCGTATTCGTTTCCATCGGCTGCGAGCGCATCATGCAGGCGCAGGGCAAAACCGTCAATTCCATGCTCATGCAGCTCGTCGGCGCGGTCGTGAACATCATCCTCGATCCGATCATGATATTCGGTCTTTGGGGCTGCCCCGCCTACGGTATCGCAGGCGCCGCCTATGCGACGGTGATCGGGCAGTGGGTCTCTATGCTGGTCGCTCTTTTGCTGGTGTTTCTGGGAAAGCATGAAATCAAAATCTCGCCCCGCCATTTCCGGCTTGAAAAATCGGTCGTGCGGGGAATCTACCAGGTCGGTCTTCCCTCCATCGTGCTGCAATCCATCGGTACGGTCATGAACCTCGCCATGAACGCGCTCCTCATCGGCTTCACAGCCACCGCTGTTGCGGTCTTTGGCGTATACTTCAAGGTGCAGTCCGTGGTGTTCATGCCGCTGTTCGGTCTGACCGGCGCCGCCATGAGCATTCTCGCCTATAATTTCGGCGCGCGCAGCCGCGACCGTCTGATGAAAACCTATCGCCTGACCGTCGGCGTCGCGCTTCTGTTCATGCTGATCGGCACGGCGGTGTTTTGGATCATTCCAGATCGCATTATGGCGCTCTTTGACGCCACGCCCGGCAGCGAATTGATGCGCATCGGCGTTTCCGCGCTGCACATTCTGAGCATGACCTTCCCGCTCGCGGCGTTTACCATCAGCAACTCGGTGTTGTTTCAGGCAGTCGGGCAGGGCTTTTACAGCATGATGCTATCCGTCGTCCGCCAGCTGGTGGCGCTGATTCCCGCAGCGTTTCTCATCTCGAAGCTCGCCACCGACGTGAACGCGATCTGGTGGGCGTTCCCCATCGCGGAAATTGTCGGATTGCTTCTGAGCCTGTTCTATCTCAAAAAGCTGTTCCAAAATCAGCTCGCCGCGGAAGCCTTTCTGGCGCCGCTCGATCCCGTTGTACAACCCGCATAATCGGCATTAGCAAACGGCAGCAGCATCCGGAATAATACGCCGGATGCTGTTTTGCTGTTTAGAACAGCGCGTGATAATCGAATTTTTCAATACTGGCAAGATGCGACAGAGCGCATTGCAGCTCAGCCAGCGCGCCAAGCAGCGTCTCCTTCTCCTTGAGGGGCGACGCCGCGCGAATCAGCCTTACCACCTCGTCCACGTCGCCATGCTCTAAAAACATGCGAAAAACGGGCGCGGCTTCGTCGATGACCGCGTTCATTACCGCAAAATTTTGTGCGGGATCACCGCCCGCGCAGACCAGTATCACCGCTTCCTCCGTCTGCGCCGTCAGCAGCGCGCAGGTCTTATCGAGATACCGCGCCGGCAGGAGGAGCAGCAGCGCAAGGATTGCGACCAAAGCCACCGTGATGCACCGCTTCGTCAGATTAAGCAATCCGTTTTCCCTCCCGATCCAGCACATAGGTTTTACGACCGCTTTTTTCCTTTGTCTGGATGCGCATCTCGCCCACGCCCGACACGCTCATGAAAAACACCTCCTGCACACGCGCTACGCCAACACCCCGCAGACGGTTGTCCACCCAGGCGGCGTCCACCGCTTTTGCCTTCATCGCGTCGTTGCAATACCGCCCGTCCAGCACCAGCATATAGGACAGGCGCGCGGGATCGGCAGGAAGCGACAGATCGTGCATGGTCGGCGTTTGATATTCGCCCTTTTGCAGGATGCTCATGCTGCCGTTGGTTTCCAGAATGCCGTAAGCGACGTTTCCCAGATCGAAAATATCCTTCGCTCTGAGCTGATCCAGCAGATCGATCACCGTATAGTTGCAGCTTCGCATGGTCTCCTCCTGCAACACGCCGTCCGCGATCAGGATCACGGGACTGCCGCAGACAACGCGGCGCAGCCGCCCGCTTTTCAGGCACAGATAGGTGATCCCCTGCTGCACGAGATACAGCGCGATGATCGGAACCACGCTGTATGCCAACGGAATCGACACAGTGGTGATGGCACAGCCCGCAAGATCGGCAATCAGCAGTGTAATAAGAAGATCAAACGGCTGCAAATCCGCCACCTGCCGTTTTCCGGTCAGGCGCAGCACCATGAATACCAGCAGATAGATAAAAACCGCTCTTAAAAATAACGTTACCATACGCTTATTTTTACCCGGTCTGTCTCCCGCTATGTAAAACCCGTTTGAATTCGCTTGACGCTTCGGGCGCGACATGAGAAAATATCATCAATGAAAGGGCGGTGCTTTTTCTTGGAACGTATTTCAAAGCAGGAATATTATCTCAGCATTGCAGCGCAGGTGGCGCAGCGCTCCACCTGTCTTCGCCGGCAATACGGCGCCATCATCGTCCAGCACGATGAGATTATCGCCACCGGCTACAACGGTGCGCCCAGAGGCGACGAAAACTGCTGCGACGTCGGCGAATGCTGGCGCGACCGGCATGGCATCCCGCACGGGGAGCAGTACGAAAAGTGCGTGGCGGTACACGCCGAAGCCAACGCCATCATCAGCGCAAGCCGCAACGAAATGCTCGGCGGCACGCTGTATCTTGCCGGTTTTGAGGGCCCGGAGCACCGGGCGATCGACGACCCGGTACCCTGCCTGATCTGTACGCGCATGATAAAGAATGCGGGCATCGCAAAGGTAATCAATCAAAACGGAGAGGTGACGCTTGCATGAATATCGGTAACGTCGGAGATGGCAAGGTGGTTTTGCTCAGCGGCGGCGGAAAGGTCTACACGGACGTCGCGGCGCGCTTTACACGCTCGGAACGGGGGCTTGACGACATCATCGCATCGCCCTATAACGCAAAGCTTGTACAAAACATCATCGGGAAGGGGCATCTTGCCGCGACAGAATTCGATTACTTTCTGTTTGGCGTCGAGGGCTACTCGCGCGTAACGGAGGTACAGCTTGTCCGCAAGCGCCTCGCCAGCTACCTCATCAAGAGCGGCCGCGTCGAAAAAGGCGGCAAGCGCAGCTTTGACGTCGTCGTTCCGAACGGCATTCTTTCTCACGCCGCCGACTGCACCCTGCCCGACGGCAGAACGCTGACCGTCTCGGGCACGGATCTTCTCACGCTCATGGAGCAATGGTATGACAGTGGCGTTGAACAAGGCTACAAGGAGGAGGAGCTGCGCTATCTCAAGCCGCAGGCAACGGAGTTTAAGGCGCTGATCGGTATGAACGCCCACGCGCTGCTCGACTGGTTCAAGATCCGCTGCTGCAAAAACGCGCAGGCGGAGATCCGCGATCTTGCGTGGAAAATGCTCCGTCTTTGCAAGGATGCCGCGCCCGATCTGTTCATTGACGCAGGCCCTTCCTGCGTGGCGCTCGGCTATTGCCCCGAAAACGACTTTCAGAACCGGTCCTGCCATGTCATCCGCAAGGACGAGGCGCTCAAGCTCCTGCGCGCGCACGGCGGCACGCCGGCGGACGCATAAATCACATCCGCATTCTGCAAAAAACGGCTGCACGCATCCTGCGTGCAGCCGTTGTTCAATTCCCCGCTTACGTCCTGTCGCTGAGGATACAGTAGGTGGACGAAGCC
>CAZWUK010000079.1:0-9533 GCA_964636685.1 uncultured Oscillospiraceae bacterium | reverse complement strand
CAACGACTTGGCTCCGTTTTCGTCTTCGACTGTTTTGCTACAGCCCCTTTCGTGGTAGCGGCGATCTGATTCGAACAGATGACACTCCGGGTATGAACGGAAAAGTCCTGGATCTTCGCAAAGCCAGACAAACACTGAAAAACGCCTGATTTACTGGTATTTTTCCACTTTTCAATCTGTCCAGTATTTTCATAGAATCCATGAAATACCGCATTGAAATAAATCTTATGCGGTAAAAATGCGGTATGGATGCGGTATAGATCCGCCGTCATTCTTGCACTGCAATGTCTCTCTTCTGTGGGTACACGGTGCGCAAGGTATACAGACAGAATACAGACAAAATACATACAGAAGCGTGCGCCGGCAATGCACTGGCAATGCACCGCAATGCGGAATGCCATTTTATTCGCTGTGCAAAAATGACACACAAAACGGTACACAAGTGTCACACAAAAGCGCGTGAAGCACAGTCTTGATGCGCCCGCTGCCGAACCAAAACCGAACCGAAAGTGTACCGAATCAGATCGGTTTCTGCGTTTGAATATTAACATTTATTAACAGTCGTGCAGCTGCCTTGCGCTTGTGGCGGCTGCTTGGCAATGCACCCAATCGCTACGGTCGTGTACGGTGGTACACGGTGGTATACCGTGGTAGACTGCGCGCATTTTTGCGCTGTGCCGCCGTCCATCAGAATATTCCACAGAAAAAGAGGACGCCTGCTGATGCAAACGCCCTGTGAACAGACAGTGCAAGTCATTGCTTCGAACGATCCTTTTCGGCCGGAGGAAGCGAATCAACGGTACTTGACATTTTCTTCTCTTCAGACTTTACGCGGCGTTCGAGCTTCTTTATGTCTTCGGCCGGAGGAAGATTTTCCGGCTTTATGCCACGATCAACAAGCATTTTGCGGACACTTCTATTGTTTTGCACATGCTCCGCTACAATAGGCGCTTCGCCATGCAAATCTTTTTCTTCCACGTTGAAATTTGTCATTTCCGTTGCAAGGTTTTTTGCTGCTATGGTAAGCGTTGGAAGACGGTCTGCAAGTGGACCGCTCTTAACGCCATACTTGTTCTTCATCTCCTGCGTTGAATAGCCGCCAAACAAGGCGCTATCTCCCCTTGAACGAATGCGCCCAAAGCCCGCATCGTCTACGCCGCGCTCATATATGTTTTCAGATAGTTTCTTTTCAGATTCGCGCAAACGATCACGCGCGGCAAGCCGTTCAATCAGATTGATCCGATCTTCGATAAGCTCTTGCTTGCGCGTTTGCACAGCAAAATAGCTCTGGGCAAAAGCAATCTCATCCTTGTGCGGATCTCCATTCTGTGCGATCAAATAACAGGCATACCGAGTAAGCATATAGTCTTTGACTTGTCGCTGACCGCCTTTTCCGATCGTGATCAATTTCGTGGACTCACGAAAATGATCCTGCACAGCAACACCGGTTGTCTTGCATGAGTCCATTGCACGCCATATTGTAACTTCAAAATTTTCCCATCGATCATAACCAAATCGAACCTGCAAGTCTCTAGCGAGCCAGTACTCAATACCTTCATCCGTAACATTTGCAATAGCATCAAAGCTATTCCGTAGCGTCATTATTTTCTCTGCCTTCATACCGTTTCCCCCGTGTCGTTCATGACGAACTCTGATTTGTATGTGCAGTTGAGCGCGGCGGCGATATTTGCCAAATCGCTTTCTGTGAAGTTATCGCGCGTCATTTTATTGTGCATATTCTGCGGCGTTGTGCCAAGTCTGCGCGCAAGCTCTGCAACTGAAAGATTCCCGCGCTTTACAAGCAATATTCTGATTGCCTCGGAGCTTCCCATAATCTAGCACCTCCTTTTACAATACTATTATACATCAATCGGTGTAAATTGTCAACATCAAATTGAAATAGTAATAATTTTTTTGATATTATATCAATATAGGTGTTGACAATCAACACTAATTCGTGTATACTATATTCAAGAGCTAAGGGAACGGCGGACACCGAAAGTGCCGCGAAGATCGAAACCATATACCATGTGAGCAGCCCCGAAGCGGTGTGCAATAGTCAGGAAGATGATTCGAACCGTTCCCCGACCTTGGAGGGCATCGCGGAGCAACAAAGCGCGACGGGCAGGGAAAGGCACGAGACGCCGCCAAACAAATCCACAGAAGGAGAAAAAGCAATGAGCACAAACGACATGCAGAAAAAGGCAGCCGAGCTGAAGGAGCTCAAGAACATGCAGCAGGAGCTTGCAGACGCAATAACCTCCGTCGAGGATGAGATCAAAGCAGAGCTGACAGAGCGCGGATGCGATGAACTGACCGCCGGGGCATTTAAGATCAGCTGGAAGCCCGTCAAATCGTCCCGTTTGGATCAGAAAGCGATCAAGGCGGAACTGCCGGACATATACGCCCGGTACACCGTACAGAGCGACACGCGCCGTTTCACGGTCGCTTAAAAGAAAAGGGCTTTCGGAAGCACCACCACAGCACACCGAGAGCCCACACAAGACAGCAATGCCGTCCGTGGATCAAGCATAGCACAGCGGGCGGTATCGTGCAAGAAAGAAAGGGATCAAATTCTATGGAACTTCACGACTATTTTGCAAAAACACCGGTGAAGGACGTGCTCGACGAATACATCAAGCACTGCACAAGTCAAGGCAGATTGCCGGATCGGGAATGCGTGAAACTGCTCGAAGCGGTTTGCGATCTTACAAAAGCGGCGTACCACAGCGGCGTTGCGCATGGCTTGCATTTGGACGGCGGATCATCTGCGCCCGATTCTGGATGCAAAGCAATTTAACGGGAGGATGGGAACGGTGAAAACACATTTTGAGATTGCGACCGAAATCGAAACGGCACAAGCGCATTGCGCATCGATAGAAAGCACGGTGGACGTTGTTCTAGGCGTTCTCGACGGGGCAACAGAACGCATGATACCGCATGAACGCTCTGCTTTGGATGTTCTTTACAGTACACGGTTTTACATCGAAAAGATCAACGCGATTTTGAACGATGCAAGCCAGCAGCTTTATGCAGAAAGCAAAGCGGAAGCGACGGCGAATGCCTGAAAGGACGTAGCAAGGCGGAGCGAGTGCCCCGCCTTTTTGTTGCGCTGAAACCGTGTCAGATCGTCCACGGAAGAAGAGCGGGCACACGGGTGTAGAATTCTTCGCGCCGGATAACGGCATCTTCTACGGTGCTCGAGAACGTCGTGTTGAACCGCTGCAAGGATTTGTGATGATATACGCCATCGTCCCGCTCAATCAGCAATTCGAGCAGCTTCTTTTCCCGTCCCAACATGCGAATGCCGGAACGAAGATCCTTTGGATCGGCTTGCACATTCTCAAAATAGCGCTGGAGGACGGCGGTTCGCTCCTTCTGTGGAAGCGCCATAACGCACCGCCGCACGGTGCAGCGCATTTCATTGCGGATTGCGGCGTCTTCCGGGGATATGCCGCTTGCGTCCTCTATCAAGTCGATAAGCTGCATATCATCCGCGCCGGGGACTGGATCGTAAATGGATGACGGCGGCGTTACGTTTTCGATACGCTCCTTTGTGCTTTCCATGCCGAGCGCCCGGAGCAGCTCCCGCTTGATGAAGAATGTCGCAAACGTCAAGAACATGCCGCGACTATCGTCCCATTGATCCACAGAGAGAAGAAGACCAAGCGAAGCTGCCTGTATCAGATCTTCCATGTCCATGCCCCGGTTACGCTCCGCAAACGCCTTGAATCGATACGCTGCCCGGTAAAGATACCTCTGGTTCTGCTCCAATAGCTGCCCGGTGTAGTCCCGCCGTCCTGATTGGATCTCTTTGCATAATGCTTCGTTTGTCACTTGTACCGCTTCCCCCATCCATGATAGAATGAATTGCGCTTGGGCGGCTTTCGGTGACGGGGCTGCCTTTTGTTGTACAACAGAATGATTGTGCGGTGTTGTACAACAGAGAGATTGTGTTTGATCTATGCAAACCCAGATAACCGAGTGGGTTATTTCGCTTTGCTTCGGTTTTCGGCTTTTAAGGTTCTTTCATGCGCTGGATCTCCTTGCCGGTTCTGTCGATGCTGTCCAAGATCCCAATCAAACCGTCAACCGCCATGGAAGCGCATGAAGTAACGGTGCATTCCGCATTTGCAAAATCCCACCACGCACATCCGTCGCCAATACAGCAGCCGGCATTGCCGCCGGTGTGATCTGCAATGATGCAGCCAATCGACAGCAGGGGACATACTAACCTTTTGATATTCATCACAGTAGCTCCCGTCTTTCTCGACGCAGTGATCCACGTCAATTCCACAGAGGGGGATTCCGTCAAAATCGCCCGTCGCGATACCTATGCCGTCGCACCTTCCGCCTTTCATGTGTTCCAGCGCTTCGTGTGCAGTGAAAAGAACGACAGGCAGCGGCGCACCGGTGCTCTTGTCCTTTGCGTTACGGCGGATGTTGACGCGATACCCGGTATTCGGATTGATCGGCGGCTTTGTGAACCCGCTGCCGTTTTCTTTCGGCATACGCTTCCAGCACACAAAACGCCGCTGCTTCACAAGCTGTGCCGCTTGTCCGCCCGCCGTCGCGAACCCTTCCAATGCTGCTTGAATACGATCTGCTTCCACGTTACGCTCCTTTAAGCTGCTGTTCCTCCAACCACTTTTCAAACGCCGATCTCGTTACAATGATTCGACCGCCGATCCGAAAGGATGGAAAGCCGTTTGCTTGCATGAGATTGTACGCACCACTTCGACTGATGCCGAGATACTGCGAAAGCTCCGTAGCCGACAATGTTTGTTTTTCGGTAATCATCTTATAAACACCTCCATTTGGATTTATCTGCTTCCTATAATACATCCGTTTGGAAATTATTTCAACATATATTTGAAAATACTTGTCCGTTTGGATGTGCAATGTTATGATATGTCCATAGTGTTACGTTAAATTTAACAGTGGAGGAAGCAAATGAGCATTCGCTTTGGGAAACAGATTAAAGAAATGAGATTGGCGCACGGCATGACGCAAGAACAGTTTTCGAAAATATGCGGGCTGGGCTTGGCAAGTATTCAGCGTTATGAATCGAACGAGCGCCAACCAACCATTGCCATTCTTGGCAAGATGGCAGACAGCTTGCATATGAGCCTGCAAGACTTCCTGTGGGGAAAGCCGGAACAAGCCGATGACATTGATATTTACGACTATTTCCCGCTCAACTCAATTTCCGCTGATTGGGAAAAGCTTAATTTCAAGGGACAAGCTGAAGCGATAAAGCGTATTCATGAGTTGACAATGGTAAAAGATTATACGGAAGGCGAGGACTGACCATGCCGCGACAAGCGAAGGTTTCCCGCCGTCCAGACGGGAACTATTGCCGGTCAATCGTGATCGGAAGAAAGCCGGACGGCAAGCCGATCCGTAAATACATCTATGCAAAGACCATCAAAGAAATGGATCGAAGGACGGCGGAGTATGAGCAGCAGCTTCGGCGTGGGACGCTTTCTGTGGATGAGAACGCCCGCTTTGGGGATCTTGCCGACGCATGGATCACAACGGCAAAAAGCACGGTCAGCGGCGGCGTACAGAGACGATACAGGTGCATCATCAATAATCATCTGCATGATCTTTCGGCATTTAAGGCAAAGGACTTAAAGCCCATGCACCTGGAATCAATCATAGGGAAAATGGCAGACGAGGACTATTCCAAGAAAACGTTACAAGAGGTCAAGCGAACAGCTTCGGCAATCATGAACTTTGGAATGAACAACGATATTGTTTTTAGAAACGTTTTCGCGCAAGTAAAAGTGCCGGAAATTGATGCAGAACAAAGGCAGCCGTTATCACAGGAAACGCAAAAGCTCGTTGCAAGCACTTGGAAAGACCACAGAATGGGGATTCCGGCACTCATTATGCTGTATTGCGGGATTCGGCGCGGGGAGCTTCTTGCGCTTACATGGCGAGATATTGACCTGAAGCTAAAACGGATCAGCATCACAAAAGCCGTTTTTTATTATGGAAACCAGGCGGAAATAAAAGCGCCAAAATCAAAAGCCGGTAACCGAATTGTGCCGATACCAGATGCAATCATACAGGCGCTTATGTCGGAAAGATGCAGCAATGGGATGCTTGTATGCCCTGCACAGAGGACAGGCGGATTGATGAGCAATATCGGATTCCGCCGGGCATGGGATAGTTACCAAGCTTTCTTGAACATTCAAGCCGGCGGAACATCAGCAAAGAAAGGAACGCCCGCCGCCATAGCAATAGAGCCGTTCACAGCGCATCAGCTACGCCATACATACGCGACTATGCTATATGATGCCGGAGTGGATATTTTGACGGCACAGCGGCTTTTGGGACATGCAGACGTCCAAACAACCATGAAGGTATACACGCATCTATCCAAGCGAAAAGCGGAGCAGTCAATCGATGCGTTCAACGACTTTGTGAGCAACAAAAGCGCTGCATTTCAATGCTGAAAAAATTCTGATGCGGTAAAAATGCGGTATTTTGGCTTTTTCAGCCCGCTAAAATCCACAGAGAAGAAAGCCGAGCAACAAGAAAAAACGCCCTAAAATAGGACGTTCTCTTCTGTGGTAGCGGCGATCTGATTCGAACAGATGACACTCCGGGTATGAACCGAATGCTCTAGCCAGCTGAGCTACGCCGCCATATCAAATGATGTCGCATCAATTAGAGGCAAAATGTATTATATCGGAAGATCGGGACGGTGTCAATACTGACGGTATGAAGTTTTTTTCAGACGCCCGGGGAAAAAAGCAAGCGGGAGGGCGCAAATGACGCAGGTTGAAAAATAAAGTGGAGATTCGTGATAAAATCACATACAGCCGGGAGAAAATAGGGTATAGTAAAGCCACAACAAAACAGGAGGAAACAATCATGGCAGTTATTACAATCACCGCTGATAATTTTGATAAGGAAGTTCTCAAATCCGAGGGAAAGATGCTGGTCGATTTCTGGGCGCCCTGGTGCGGGCCGTGCCGTATGGTATCGCCTCTGGTCGATCAGATCGCGGAGGAGACAGCGTACCGGGTCGGCAAAATCAACATCGACGAACAGCCAAACCTCGCCGCAAAGTTCGGCGTCATGAGCATTCCCACGCTGATGGTGTTTGAAAACGGCGCTGCCAAGGAAACCGCGGTAGGCGCGCGTCCGAAGGCCGCCATTCTCAAACTGCTGGAAGGCTGATGGAACAGTATTGTTACCGCATTGACGCGGGGAAACGGAGTGGCGTATGCAGTATGTAATCGTGTTTCTGGAAGGCATCATCACCTTCGTCTCCCCGTGCCTTTTGCCCATGCTTCCGGTGTATCTATCCTATTTTATGGGCGGAGAAGCAACACCGGGCACGGGTCGGACGGTCAAACATGTGCTTGGCTTTGTGCTGGGCTTTACCGTGATATTTTTGCTGTTCGGCGCGTTTGCAGGTGTTCTCGGACAATTGATGATCCGCTACGCAACGATTGTGAACCTCGTCACGGGCGCGATCGTCGTACTGTTTGGGCTGAACTATATCGGGCTGCTCAAGCTCCCCTTTTTGAACGGCAGCACCCGCAAGGGTGCGAGCGGAACGGTGACGGGCTTTTTCTCCGCGATGCTGTTCGGCATGGTGTTTTCGATCGGCTGGACGCCCTGTGTGGGCGCGTTTCTCGGCTCGGCGCTGCTGCTCGCCTCCCAACAGGGGACGGTCTTTCAGGGCATGCTGATGCTGCTGCTGTATTCCTTGGGACTCGGCGTGCCGTTTTTACTGTCGGCGCTGCTGCTGGATAAGATCTGCGGCGCGTTTGACTGGATCAAAAAGCATTACCGCGCGGTGAATCTGGTCTCCGGAGTTTTTCTCGTGATCGTCGGTGTGCTGATGATGACAGGACTGATGGGGAAATTCCTGTCGCTTCTGTCGGCATAAAGAAGCGCCGAAAGAAAGGAGGGACATATGTCCCAGAAAAAACAATTGGTCTTATGGATTGTCGGTATTGCCGCACTTGTATTGGCGGCGGTGCTGGTTTATAACCTTCTTATAAAGAAAAGCGACGGCGCCGTACAGCTGAACGCTGCAACGCCCACGCCCGCGGCAGCGGAGGGTGCAGACGAAGCGGTCGCAACCCCCACGCCGACGCCGGAGCCCGCGCCGGATATCACCGTGCAGGATGCGGACGGCAACAGCGTTTCGCTGTCTGATATGAAAGGCAAGCCCGTGGTGCTGAACTTCTGGGCGAGCTGGTGCGGCCCCTGCCAAAGCGAGATGCCGGACTTTAACGAGGTCGCGTCCGAGCTGGGCGATCAGATTCACTTTATGATGGTCAACGCGACAGATGGCAGTCGGGAAACGGTGAACACCGCCAAGGCGTTCATTGAAAAATCCGGCTACACCTTCCCCGTGTATTTTGACGCCGACCGGAGCGCCTCCTATGCCTATGGCGTCAGCGGTATCCCGATGACATTCTTCATCGACGCGGCAGGCAATTATGTTGCCCATGCCCGCGGTGCGATTTCCAAGGAAGTGTTAATGCGCGGAATCGACATGATACTGCCAGCCGCGCAGGAGGAGACGGTCATGGCGGCAGAGTATCACAAGATGACGCAGCAGGAGGCCTATGAGATCCTGACGAGCGACCGCACGGATTACATTGTGGTCGATGTCCGCGAGCAGGACGAATACGACGCCGGACACATTAAGGGCGCGAAGCTTATCCCCCACGGACAGATCAGCGACCGGGCGGCGGCAGAGCTGCCCAGTAAAGATCAAACGATCCTGCTCTATTGCCGCAGCGGGCGCAGAAGCGAAATCGCAGCAAGAGCCCTGGTAGAGCTTGGCTACACCGCCGTGTATGATTTCGGTGGGATGAACGACTGGACACATACCGATCTCGTCGAAAAATAGACGGAACATATGACAGAAGACAGAAAAACGCAGGGCAATTCCTGCGTTTTTTGAGTTTCTGAATCAATGTGTTTCCCATGGAACAGCTGCTTGTTGCCATTTTCTTTTGCTTTCTTTCTCTCGCATGAGGGCAGAAAGCAGCAGGCGGAAGAAAGCCGGGACAGCAAATCATTCCCCATCGCCCCATCGCTTTCTTTTGCTTCCTTTTCTTTCTTGTGAATGGAAAGCAGCAGGCGGAGAGAAGGCGGGACAACAAACCATTCCCCATCGCCCCATCGCTTTCTTTTGCTTCCTTTTCTTTCTCGCGAAAGAAAAGGAAGTCAGAGGAGATCAAGCTCGTGCTTGAGAACCCGTAAACGCTCGCCGAGCAGCTCGTCGTCTACGCCGATCGCGTCGATAAGCAGCTTCATGTCCTCGTCGATGTTCTCGTTGCCGGTGCAGACCGAGACGGTCATGGCGTCACCCTGCACGCCGATGCGGTCGATGATGGGATTCTCCGGATCGTATCCCTTGGGGAAGCGATAGGACTCCTCGTTGCGGTAGCGGATGACGCGCGCAATCAGAATCGCCAGATCCAGCGCGCGATGCAGCGGCAGCTCCTCGCTTTGGCGCGACCACTTTTCGCCCGTGTAGCGCCAGACCTTTG
>CAZWUK010000078.1:0-9704 GCA_964636685.1 uncultured Oscillospiraceae bacterium | reverse complement strand
GGGCACTGGAAGCCCACGCGCGTCGGCACGTTGATGTTGAACACAAACTCCTGCAAGCACTGGCGCACCTGCTCAAAGGTCATGTTGTCGCGGCGCACAAAGGGCGCGCAATAGGTGTCAAACGAGCTCCAAGCCTGCGCACCGGCGGTTTCGCCCTGCGTGGTGAAGGTCGAGTTGACAATCTGTCCCAAAAAAGAGCGCAGGTGCTTTGCGGGGCGCGATTCCACCTTGCCCTCAACGCCGCCAAAACCATCCGTCAGTAGCTGGCGGAGATCCCAGCCGGCGCAGTACGGCCCGAAAAAGCCAAGATCATGGATATGCGCGTCGCCGCTCTCATGCGCTTTGCACACGTCGATGGGATAGATCTCATAGAGCCAATATTTCTTGGTGAACGTTTCGCGGACATAGTTGTTGAGGCCGTTGACGCTCTTTTGCATGTTGGAATTTTCCTTGATTTTCCAATCCTTATCGTCCAGGTAATCGCCGAACATGTCGATCGTGGCGCCGATGAGCGCGTTGATCTCACGCGTTCCACGGCGTTTTTCGCGGTAGAGAATATAAGCCTTCGCGGTACGGGCATGCCCCGCCTCAATGAGCACCTTTTCTACGATGTCCTGAATGCCCTCGACGTCGGGCGCGCGATCGCCGTACTTTAATTCCGCCAGACGAACGACCTCGTCCGTCAACCGACCGGACAATTCCTCGTTGGTGCCGTTCACGGCCTGCGCCGCCTTCCAAATAGCGCTCTTGATTTTATCTCGATCGAACGGCTCCGTCCGTCCGTCGCGTTTCACGATCTCTGTAAACATCCCCCGCGTTACCTCCGTTTTTTTGTAGCATGGTTAGTGTACCGCATCCTATATCTTGTGTCAACCGTGCTTTTTGAATACAATATATTGATAAATACAGTGGATAAACTGTGGAAAACAGCCCATTCTCGGTGGATAACTTTGAGAAATGCCCCGTTTATCGACACGTTTGATGCGAGTTGTTTTCGACCGAAAACATCCCTTTGTGCATGAACGGTGCATGGCATGAATTGCTATTCATTTTATTTATAAAGTGTTCATGATTCCCAGCTTAAAAACTACAATATTTTGTGTTTGCTAATCCATAAGACACAATATATTGTGTATTTTCCTTTTTTTGACCATTGCCGGCCGCAATAGAGAAGCGGGCCGCAGCACCGCTGTGACCCGCCCGATTTCCTCCGGAGTATGTCCCGGGAATTACTTATAGAGCAAACTGTTTGCAAATGATGTCCACAATCTCCGCGCCAATCCGTTTCTGCGCCTCGTTGGTGGAAGCGCCGATATGCGGCGTACTGGAAACGCGGGGATGGCTGTAAAGCGCCGCGTTGGTGGCCGGTTCATCGGCAAATACGTCAAGCCCCGCGCCGTAGACCTTGCCGGAGTTGAGCGCTTCCAGCAGCGCCGTTTCATCGATATTGGTGCCGCGGGAGGTGTTGATGATGACAACGCCGTCCTTCATCTTGGCGATGGTCTCGGCATTGACGAGCGGCTGACCCGGCAGCGACGGCACATGCAGGGAAATGATGTCAGACTTTGCCAAAAGCTCGTCCAGCTCCACATACTTCATGTTCTCGTTTTCCAGTCCGTCCACATGATAGACGTCGTTTGCAAGCACCTGCATACCCAGCGCCTGGCAGCGCCCGCCCAGCGCCTGACCGATGCGTCCGTAGCCGATGACGCCGATGGTCTTGCCGCCGATCTCAAAGCCCTTGTACGCCTTCTTCTCCCATTTTCCTTCGCGCATGGTATGCCCCGCGGCAGAGATGAAACGGGCGACGGAGAGCATGTGCGCAATCACAAGCTCCGCAACGGCGTCCGAGCTGGCACGCGGCGTATTGCGAACGGTGATCCCCTTGGCTTCGGCGTATTTGACGTCGATATTGTCAACGCCAACGCCGCCGCGAATGATAAGCTTCAGCTTTCCGGTTTCAAGCGCCGCATCAATGTGCGGCTCACGAACCTTGGTTGCGCTGCGAACGACCAGCACATCGTATTTCTTGACGGCCTCCTTGAGCGCTTCGGGTTCATAGAACTGGCAATCCACCTGACAGCCCTTGGCAGTCAATTCGGCAATTGCGCTTTTCTCCATGCCATCGGATGCTAAAATCTGAATCATTTGATACCCCTCCTGCTTATTATGCGTGCTCTTTTTCGTACTTGGTCAAGAATTCGACCAGCGCTTCAACGCCTTCTTTGGGCATAGCGTTATAGATGGATGCGCGCAGACCGCCCACGCTCTTGTGTCCCTTCAGGTTGTCAAAGCCGGCGGCCTTGGTGGCGGCGACCACCTCCGCGTCCTTTTCCTTGCTCTCTGTCACAAACGGAACGTTCATCAGAGAGCGGTATTCCTTCTCCACAGTGCCGCGGAACATCTTGCTGCTGTCAAGGAAGTCATAGAGCAGCTTCGCCTTCTCCTCGTTCAGCTTCGCCATGGCTTCCAGACCGCCAAGCTTCTTGAGATACTTGAATACCTTGCCGCAGACGTAAATCGCCCACGTATTCGGCGTGTTGTACATGGAGCCGTCATTGGCATGGGTGTCGTACCGCAAATAGACGGGGGTCTTGGGATCGATATCCTCGCGGATCAAATCCTCGCGCACAATCACGATCGCAACGCCCGCAGGCCCGATATTCTTCTGTACGCCGCCATAGATCATGCCGTAATCGGACACGTTGCAGGGCTTGGACAGGAACATGGAGGACTGGTCGGATACGAGCACTTTGCCCTTGGTATTCGGCAGCTCCCGATACGTTGTTCCGTGAATCGTCTCGTTCTCGCAGATATAAACGTAATCCGCGTCTTCGTCGATCGGCAGATCGGAAACATCCGGCACGTAGGTATAGTTCTTGTCCTCGCTGGAAGCAACCACGTTGACCTTGCCGAACTTCTTGGCTTCGCTCGCCGCTTTTTTGGACCATGAGCCGGTCACGATGTAGTCTGCCACGCCGTTTTTCATCAGGTTCATGGGGATCATGGCAAATTGCAGCGTCGCGCCGCCCTGAACAAACAGCACCTTGTAATTATCGGGAATCCCCATCAGCTCGCGCAGATCCGCTTCCGCTTCGTCTATGATGGTTTGATATACCTTGGAACGATGCGACATTTCCATGACGCTCATGCCGCTGCCTCTATAATTCAGTACCTCTGCTGCGACTTCCTCCAGTACTTCGACGGGCATCGTTGCGGGACCTGCTGAAAAATTGTAAACGCGATCGTATTTCATGTGCATGCTCCTTCTCTGATATGATTTATTTTACTAATTATAACGTTCATATGCTGCCATTTCAACCGGAAAAGACGCGAAAACGCGTCCTTTCCAAAAATATATTTGCCTATGCTTACTTTTTTTGTGGTTATCGTTCCTCTCGGAAATAGGATAACCCCAGACTGGCCGGCGGCTGATCCTCCTTACGGTGCCGGAGCGACACGACAATCAGCACCACAATGGTCACAAGATACGGCAGCATCTTGAAAATCTCCTGCGAGCTTCTGTTTAAACCCGGGATATAGAAATACAGCCAATACAGGATGCCGAACAGGTAGGCGCCCCAGATGGAACGAACCGGCTTCCATGTCGCAAAGATAACCAGCGCGACAGCCAGCCAGCCCAACGCCTCAATGCCGCCGTCGTTTGCCCATGTGCCCTTGGTATAGTCCATGACGTAGTAGAGTCCGCCAAGACCGGAAATACCGGCGCCAAGGCAGGTTGCCAGATATTTATACTTGGTGACGCTAATCCCCGCAGCGTCCGCTGTCGCCGGATTTTCACCAACGGCGCGCAGATTCAGACCGATGCTGGTTTTGCTGATGAACCAGTTCAGGAAGATTGCCAGCGCGATGGCTGTATAGACCATGAACCCATAATTAAAGAACAGATCGTCCACAGCCCCCATCCCGTCTGTCAAATGCTGCGTCCAGCGAAAAGCGCCGCTGGTCACGGCAACGGAAATCTGGCCCACGCCGCCGGCAAGCTTATTGAGCGAACCGCCGAAGAAGTTCGCAATACCGCCTGCGAAGATGGTCAGCGTCAGACCGGTCACGTTCTGATTGGCGCGAAGGCTGATGGTCAGAAAGCTGTAGATCAGACCGCCGAGCATCGCCGCGGCGAACGCGCAGACCAGCGCGATCACGACGCACAGAAAGGGGTTCGGGTTGGCGGCGCCGAGCTCATAAAAAAACGCGCCCGTCAAACCCGCGATGCCGCCAAGGTACATGATGCCCGGCACGCCGAGGTTCAGATTGCCGGATTTCTCCGTAAGAATCTCGCCCATGGCGCCGTACATAATCACCGTGCCAAAAACGACCGCTGCCTGAAACAACGCGATAAACTGTGTCATTGAGCGACCTCCTTCGATTTGGCGCCGCGAAGCTTCACCTTGTAGTTGATGAAGAACTCACTGCCCAGAATAAAGAACAGGATAATGCCCGTAATCATCTCGGACACATAGTCGTTGAGCTGATACTGCGAGGCGATCTCGATCGCGCCTTTATCCAGAAACGCGATCAGCGCCGAGATCAGTATCATGACAAACGGATTGAATTTTGCAAGCCATGCGATGATGATTGCCGTAAAGCCTCTGCCGTCCGCCGTGCTGGTGGAGATCGTGTGGCTCGCGCCAGCGACCGCGATAAAGCCCGCCAGACCGCAAATAGCGCCCGAAAGCGCCATGGAGCGCATGATTACTTTTTTTACATTGATCGCCGCGTAGCGCGCTGTGTTTTCGCTCTCGCCCACCACCGCGATCTCATAGCCGTGCTTGCTGTATTTGAGATAGATGAACATGGCGACCGTCAACGTCAAAACGATAACCACATTCAGCACATAGATTTCTCCAAACACCGCCGGAAACCAGCCGACCTTGCTCGTTGCGTTGATCGTGCCGACGGAGTTGCTGCCGAACGGATGCTCCCATCTTGCAACGAAAAACGAAGTCAACTGGATGGCGACATAGTTCATCATCAGCGTAAACAGCGTTTCGTTGGTGTTCCACTTCGCCTTGGCTACCGCCGGAATCAGTCCCCACAGACCGCCAACGGCAATGCTCGCCAGCGCCATAATCACAAGCAGCACAGGCGTCGTCATCGTGCCGCTTCCGAGATAGATCATGCACGCCGCGGCCGCGACGCCGCCAACGAGGATCTGCCCTTCGGCGCCGATATTCCAAAAGCGCATCTTAAACGCCGGCGCAAGCCCAACCGCCACGCACAGCAGCATCATAATATCCCGAATCCAGACCCATGTACGCTTTTTGGTAAGAAACACCCCGCCGAACATGGTCTTGTAGACCTCGATCGGGTTGAGCTTCACAATGGCGTAAATCACAAGGCCGCAGACGATCAGAGACAGCGCCACGCCGATCAGGCGGATCCCCCATGCCTTCCATAGGGCGACGCCGTCGCGCTTGCTGATGCGAATCAGCGGCTCATGCCCATGCTTTTTCCGTTCATTGCTCATTTTGCAGCCACCTCCCCGACATGCGTCATCATCAGTCCAACCTGTTCCTTGGTCGTGCTGCGTCCGTCCACAACGCCGCTGACCTTACCGCCGCACAGCACCAGAATCCGGTCGCACAGCTCCAGCAGCACGTCCAGATCCTCGCCGACGTAAACGACCGCCGCGCCGGACTTTTTCTGTTCGTTGAGCAGATGATAGATCGTATAGGAGGTGTTGATGTCCAGCCCGCGCACGGCGTACGCCGTCATCAAGAGCGACGGGGACGCCGCGATCTCACGACCGACCAGAACCTTTTGCACATTGCCGCCGGACAGCCGCCGCACAGGTGTTGCAAGCCCGGGCGTGACGACTTCCAATTCGTCCACGACCTCCTGCGCAAGCTTTTTTGGTGTCTTATGGTTGGCAAAGATCGATTTGCCCGCCGTATAGGAACGCAACATCATGTTGTCGGGGATGTTCATGCTGCCGACAAGTCCCATACCGAGACGATCCTCCGGCACAAACGCGAGCCGCACACCCATGCGCTTGATTTCCTGCGGCGTACGCCCAACAAGCTCGGCCGCCTGTTCTTTTCCCTGCTGAATGTATTGAATCGAACCGCCGGGATCGATGGGCTGCAAGCCCGCGATCGCCTCCAGCAGCTCCTTCTGCCCGCTTCCGGAAATCCCCGCGATCCCGAGAATCTCGCCGCCGAACGCCTGAAAATTCACGTTGTCCAGCTTTTTGACGCCGTCAACGTCCTTGACGGTCAGATTCGTTACTGTCAGGCATTGACTGACGGTTTCGGATTGGGGGCGGTCGATATTCAACGCTACCGCACGTCCGACCATCATATCCGTCAGCTGCTGCGGGTTGGTTTCGGTTGTGGCAATATCGCCAATGTATTTTCCCTTTCGAAGCACCGCCACACGGTCGGAGATCTCCATCACCTCGTGCAGCTTGTGCGTAATTATCACAATTGATTTACCGTCCGCCTTCATGTTGCGCATGACAGCAAACAGTTTGTCCGTTTCCTGCGGCGTCAAAACCGCCGTCGGCTCGTCCAGTATCAGCGTATCGGCGCCACGATAGAGCACCTTTACGATCTCCAGCGTCTGCTTTTCAGAGACGGACATGTCGTATACCTTTTTATCCGGATCGACGATAAACCCATATCGGTCGCAGATATCCTTCACCGCAAGACGAACCCCCTTGAGATCGACCAAACGGTGCTCGTTGAGCCCGAGGATAATGTTTTCCGCCGCCGTCAAAACATCGACCAGCTTGAAATGCTGATGGATCATGCCGATGTGCAGGTCAAACGCGTCTTTCGGAGATGCTATCGAAACTTCATTCCCATCCACATAGATAACGCCGCTGTCAGGCAGATAGATGCCCGAGAGCATATTCATCAGCGTGGTTTTTCCGCTGCCGTTCTCTCCCAGCAGGGAGAGTATCTCGCTGCGGTGAATTTCGATCGTAACCTTGTCGTTGGCAACCACCGGACCAAAGGTCTTGGTAATGTCTGCCATTCGGATCGCCGTATTTGTTTCCAAAACGTGTCATCCTTTCTGTGTTTGACGGAAGAAGCAGCCCAAACGGGCCGCTTCTTCCGTCGTAACGGTGTTTGATTAGCTCAATTCGGTGATGCCGTCGATGCGCAGCTGGAAGTACGGCGCGCTGCGGAATTCGGATTCGTGGAAATAACCGTCCGCGATGCACTCGATCTTTTCGCCCATGTACTGGACAGCGGAGAAGTCGGAGTTCATGGTGGAGAAGTCAAACACAAGCGTGGTGACTTCCTTGCCTTCCACGGTGAAGGTGGTGGTGTCGAACGGATGGAGCGTGCCGGCCTTGATGGCGGCTTCAACCTCGGCAACCTTCTCCGCGGTACCCGCCGCGCAGCTCGTGCCCAGAGCGGAAATCATGACGGTGTCTTCATTGTAGCCGTCGGTCCAGTCGTGCGCCAGAGTCTCACCCTTCATGAACGCGTCAAGGATTTTGGTGTACAGCACGGACCAGTTGTTCTGCGAGCTCGTCAGAGCGGCTTCGGGCGCGACGGAGAGCATGTCCACGTTGTAGCCAACGCTGTAAGCAACCTTACCGGAATCCAGAGCGGCCTGCACGGCAGAGGGCGCGCCGGTGGAGTCAGCATGCTGGCCAATGATGACGCAGCCTCTGGACATCAGGGTATTGGCGGCTTCCGCTTCCTTGGTCATATCAAACCAGGTGTTGGTGTACAGAACGTCCATATGGGCCTCCGGCACGATAGAACGGATACCGAGGAAGAACGCAGTGTAGCCGGAAACCACTTCCGCATAGGGATATGCGCCGACATAGCCGATGTAAGGATCGGTCACGGTGCCGGCGTCCATCAGCTCTTTGAGCTTCATACCTGCGACGACGCCGGAGACATAGCGGGACTCAAAGGTATGCGGGAAGAAGTTGACGACATTGGCAAGACCGCAGACATTGGCGGTATCACCGGTCGCGGGGCAGAACATGACTTCCGGATATTCTTCAGCGGCCTGCACCATAAAGGTCTGGTGCGCATAGCTGTTGGAGAAGATGATCGTGCAGCCCTGCTCGGCAAGGTCAACGGCGGTATCATAGGTCTTTTCGTCTTCCGGAATGGTGTATTTCCAGACGATCTGATCGTCCGCGATGCCAAGGTTTGCCATGGCGGTTTTCATGCCTTCGATGTGCGCAAAGGTGTAGCCTTCGTTCTCATCGCCGACGAGGATGATGCCGATCTTGAGAGCCTTCTCGGTTTCCTCCGCGGGTTCCGTGGTATCGGCCGTGGCAGGAGCGTCCGTCGCAGCAGGCTGGGTAGCAGTCTCGCCAGTGGAGCAGGCGACCATGCTGAGCACCATCGCAATACATACGACAAGAGCAATCAGTTTCTTCATTTTTTTGCTTCCTCCTAATGATAATTGATTTATTGCACACGCTCACGCGCGATACAACCTTAAAAAAGGTGGACGGACCCGTTAATGGATCCGTCCCGATGCTTCCAGTGCTCCAATATCCGGTTCACAAGCGAAGGGAGATCCCGCTGCGGCCATAGCATTTTTTACGTCCTTGAGCCCGCTGCCCGTGCAGATGACGGTGACGGTCTCGTCCGGTTTGATAACGCCTTGTTCGACTGCTTTTTTGACGCCCGCGGTCGCAGTCACACCCGCCGGCTCTCCGAAGACGCCTTCCGTGCGCCCCAGCAGGCGCATCGCGTCCAGAATTTCTTCGTCCGACACGGCAATCCAGCGTCCGTTGCTGTTCTTCACAGCGCGCAGCGCCTTTTTCGGATTTCTCGGCACACCGACGGCAATGCTGTCTGCGAGCGTATTTTCTGGCGTCGGTACCAGTTCCTTGTCCGCCTCTGCCGCATTCACAAACGGGCAGCAGCCGGTGGACTGTACGCCGAGTATCTTTGGAATACGGTCGATCATGCCCAGTTCCATCAGATCGTGGAACCCGTTGTACACGCCGCCGATGGTGCAGCCGTCTCCGACGGACACGGCGACCCAGTCGGTGATCTGCCAGTTGAGCTGCTCGGCAATTTCCAGAGAAACGGTCTTTTTCCCTTCCGTGAGGATGGGGTTGATGCCGGCGTTTCGATTGTAGAAGCCCCATTTTTCAATGGCGGCCTTGGAAAGCTCAAAGGTTTCGCGGTAATCGCCCTTGACGGAGATTACATTCGCGCCAAAGACCAAAAGCTGGGCAACCTTGCCCTGCGGCGCGCGCTCCGGCACGAAAATGACGGTCTTGAGCCCCATGCGCGCGGCGTTGCCCGCGCAGGAGGAGGCAGCGTTTCCCGTCGAGGAGCAGCAAATGGTATCGTAGCCCAGCTCCAGCGCCTTTGCCACGGCTACGCCGGAGGCGCGATCCTTCAGGGAAGCGGTGGGGTTGAGCCCATCGTCCTTGATGTAGAGCTTTTTGATACCCATTCGGTCGCCAAGCCGCAAGGATTCGTACAGCGGCGTCCAGCCCACGCGAAGGAATTTGGAAAGTCCTTCACCCTTGAGCGGCATCAAAGCGCGATAGCGCCACATGCTGTTGTCACGATCCGCCGCCAGAGACTCCCGGTTGAATGCTTTCTTGATCTTTGCATAGTCAAACACAATATCAAGAATACCCTTCTCACCGCAGTGGGGGCAGGTCATCAATTCAGGCCCGTAGGGATATTCCCGTCCGCAAACCGTACAGCGGTAGCCCGAGATACGATCCATATCATTTCCTC
>CAZWUK010000077.1:8472-9775 GCA_964636685.1 uncultured Oscillospiraceae bacterium | reverse complement strand
CAAGATCATCTGCATGACCGATGCCGACGTGGACGGAAGCCATATCCGCATCCTGATGCTGACGTTCTTCTACCGCCACATGCGTCCGCTTGTGGAAAAGGGCTATGTTTACATCGCGCAGCCGCCGCTTTACCAGATCAAGCGCGGCAAATACGAAAAATACGTCTACTCCGACGAGGAGCTCAACGAAACGCTCAACGAGATCGGCAGAGAGCCAAAGCCCACCATCCAGCGCTACAAAGGTCTTGGCGAGATGAACCCCGAGCAGCTTTGGGAGACGACCATGGACCCCGAGCAGCGCATCATGCTGCAGGTGAAGGTGGACGACGCGATCGAGGCCGACGAGCTGTTTACGCTCCTGATGGGCGACAAGGTGGAACCCCGCCGCGAGTTTATCGAGCAAAACAGCAAGCTGGTCGTAGATCTGGACGTGTAAGAGGAGCATTGACATGAGCGATAACAACGAAAACAACATCACCCCCGGCACGGAGGAAACGGGCGGCGTCCCCTCCGTACCCGCCGCGCCGGCGTCGAGCCGCGTTCTGCCCATTCATCTGAACGATACGATGAAGACGAGCTTCATCTCCTACGCCATGGCGGTCATTATCAACCGTGCGCTGCCGGATGTGCGAGATGGCTTGAAGCCTGTCCATCGCCGTATTATGTATTCGATGGACGAGCTGGGATTGCAGCCGGACAAGCCGTTTCGGAAAAGCGCGCGTATCGTCGGCGATACGCTGGGTAAATATCATCCGCACGGCGACTCCTCCGTCTATGACGCGATGGTTCGTCTTGCACAGCCCTTCTCCACGCGCTATCCGCTGGTAGAGGGTCATGGCAACTTCGGCTCCGTGGACGGCGACGGCGCCGCCGCCATGCGTTACACGGAGGCGCGGCTTTCCAAGATGGCCACCGAAATGATGGCGGACATCGAGAAGGACACCGTGGAGTTTATGCCAAACTTCGACGAGACGCTGATGCAGCCGACCGTGCTGCCCAGCCGTTTTCCGAACATTCTGGTCAACGGCTCGGGCGGTATCGCCGTGGGCATGGCGACCAATATTCCACCGCACAATCTCGGTGAAACGATCGACGCGCTGGTCGCCCTGATCGACAATCCCGACATTACCGTGGACGAATTGATGCAGGTGCTCCCGGGCCCGGACTTTCCGACCGGCGGTATCATCATGGGCAAGATGGGCATCGCCTCCGCGTACCGCACGGGACGCGGCAAGATCGTGGTGCGCGCGCGCACGGAGATCGAGCCCATGACCCAGAACCGCAGCCGTATCGTGGTGACGGA
>CAZWUK010000077.1:1206-8462 GCA_964636685.1 uncultured Oscillospiraceae bacterium | reverse complement strand
GGCGCGGCTTGTTGAGCGCATCGCGGAGCTCGTGCACGAAAAGAAGATCGAGGGCATTTCAGACCTGCGCGACGAGACAGACCGCACGGGTATGCGCGTGGTCATCGAGCTGAAGAAGGACGTCAATGCCAACGTCGTGCTAAACCTTCTCTATAAGCACACCGATATGCAGGCGACCTTCGGCGCGATTATGATTGCGCTGGTCAACGGCGAACCGAAATGCCTGAATCTGCGCGACATTCTATACTACTATCTTGAGCACCAAAAGGACGTCGTCACGCGGCGCACCAAGTATGATCTTGCCAAGGCAAAGGAGCGCCTGCACATTCTGGAGGGCCTGATTATCGCCCTCGACAACATCGACGAGATCGTCGATATGATTAAAAAAGCGGCCAATCCGCCGGAAGCAAAGCAGAAGCTGATCGAACGCTTTGGGCTTTCCGACCGGCAGGCGCAGGCAATCCTTGACATGCGTTTGCAGCGCTTGACGGGACTGGAGCGCGACAAGATTCTCGAGGAGGATCGGGTTTTGCGCGAGCGGGTCGCCTATCTGCAAAGCATACTGGACGATGACACCGTACTGCTCTCGATCATCCGCGAGGAAGCGCTTGCGGTCAAGGAACGGCACAACGACGAACGCCGCACCGAGATCACCCAGATGATCGACGACATCGATCTGGACGACGTGATTCAGGTGGAGGACATGGCGGTGACAATGACGCATCTGGGCTACATCAAGCGTCTGTCGCCCGACACCTACCGCACACAGCACCGCGGCGGACGCGGCGTCATGGCGCAGAGCACCCACGAGGAGGACTTTGTGGAGCGCCTGTTTGTCACGAGCACGCATTCGCATATCCTGTTCTTTACCAACTTCGGCCGCGCGTTCCACATCAAATGCTACGCCATCCCCGAAGCGGGCAGAAGCGCCAAGGGACTGCCGATCGTGAACCTTTTGCAGCTGCAAAACGGCGAAAAGGTCACGGCAATGTTCCCGGTTGCGATGGAGAGCGACGACAAGTACCTTGTCATGGCGACACGACAGGGCATCATCAAGAAAACGCCCATTTCCGAGTGCCAGAATATCCGAAAGGGCGGCTTGATCGTCATGAACCTGCGCGAGGGCGATGAGCTGATGGCGGTGGAGCATTCTACAGGGCATGATGAATTCCTCATCGCGTCCAAAAAGGGCAAGGTCATCCGCTTTGCCGAGGAGGATGTGCGCGCAATGGGTCGTACGGCGACCGGCGTGCGGAGCATCAACCTGGGGGACGACGATGTGGTCGTGGACATGGTCAAGGTCGTGCCGGGCGGCAATGTTTTGACCGTATCCGAGCTTGGCATGGGCAAGCAGACGCCGGAGGATCAGTACCCGCTGCAACGGCGCGGCGGCAAGGGCGTGCTGGCCATGTCGCTCACGGATAAGACGGGCGATCTTGAATGCCTGCGCATGACGTCGGAAAACGAGGATCTGATGATTATCCGCGACGACGGCACGATCATGCGGATGCCGCTTGAACAGGTATCCGTCATCAACAGAAACACGCAGGGCGTGAAGCTCATGCGCGTGGACGAAGGCACCAAGGTCGTGGCGGTGGCGGTCGTTCCGCATCAGGAGGACGAGCAGGAGGAGAACGCGGAGGGCGTAACCGCCCCGGCGGAAACCGAAGCAACCACAGCGGAAACCGAAGCAACCACGCAGGAATAAGCAAACACATATATTCGGTAACAGACAGGCTGCGGAGATGCTTCCCGCAGCCTGTTCAAAACTTTTCAATCATGTTAAAGGGGAGAAAGCAATGCGCTTGTCCGTTCCACAGGAGCTATTCACGCTTGCGGCGCTCTGGAAGCAAAACGGTGCCACAGCCTATGCCGTGGGCGGCATGGTGCGAAATGCCCTGCTCGGACTGCCGCCCGCCGATTTTGACATGGCAAGCGCACTTTCACCCATGGCGGTGATCGCGCTTTGCAAAAAGAACGACATCCGCGTGATCGAAAAAGCCGTGGACATGGGGACGGTCGAGATCCATATCGGGTCTGTTTCGGTGGAGCATACCACATTTCGCAGCGAGGAATATGACCGGGGCGGAAAGCATAGACCCAGCCGCGTCACCGTGGGCGCGGGGCTCGAGGCGGATGCGTTTCGACGCGATTTTACGGTCAACGCGCTGTATTACGACCTGACAAACGATGCGTTTCTCGATCCTACGGGCGGGCGCGACGATCTAACACGGCGTATCCTTCGCACCACGTCCAAAGACCCCGAAAGGATTTTGCAGGACGACGCACTGCGGATTCTTCGCATGGTGCGCTTTGCCTGTCAGCTCGGATTTTCCATCGATCCGGCAACGTGGGCGGCGGCGGCAAAAAATGTCGATCAGCTTTTCGACATTGCGCCGGAGCGGCGGCGGGACGAGCTCAATAAGATGCTGTTGTGCGACGTACGCTATCCTGCATTGCCAAGTGGCAAAGAACGCTCGGTTTATCGGGCGCTCTCACTTTTGACGGCGCTTGGCGCATGGGATTCTCTCATCCCGGAGCTGAACGCGGGCAGGGACATGGCGCAGCGTCCGGATTTTCATCGGTACACGGTCACGGAGCATGCCTTTCACACTTGCCAAGCGGCAGAACCCGTGCTTCCTTTGCGGCTTGCGGGCTTGCTGCACGACGTGGGAAAGCCTGCGGCGTTTTTGCGCGACGGAAACTTTCATCTGCACGATGTGGTGGGCGAAAAGATTACGCTTGACGCGCTCGGGAGACTGCGCTATCCCAATGCTGTCCGCGACCGGGTGGCAAATATCGTGCGGTATCACATGTACGATATTCAGGGACAGGCAAAGGACGCGACGCTTCGCGTGCGGTTTGCGACCTGGGGCAGGGAATTGACCAAGGATGTGATCGCCATCCGCCGCGCGGACATTCGCGGTACGGGTACGGGCGACGGCTACGAGCCCGTGCGCTGGCAGACGCTGTTTGACAAAATGCAGCAGGACGGTACGCCGTTTTCGGAGAGCGAACTTGCGATCACAGGGCGGGACATCATGGAGATTGCCGGCATTCCGGCGGGGGAGCGCGTCGGTCAGATCAAGCGGAAGCTTTTTTTGCACTGCGCACGGCACCCCAAGGACAACACGAAGGAAAAGCTTTGCAGGATCTGCCGGGATCTGTCGTAATCCGCGCAAAAAACGGCGATAAGAAAGGTGCGGTAAGAGCAAAATAATTGTGAATAATGTGCGTTTTTACTAGGAAGCGCGGACGGCGTATGATAAACTGAACAAACTGTGACGGACAACGCGGGCTTTTTTGACGTGCAGTTTGGCAACATGGAGAAGGAGTATTTATAATTGGCGTCTCAAAGAAAGAGAAGAAGAAAAAAATCCGGTGCATCCCGGGCGATTCTGGCATTCATACTGCTGGGCGCCTGTGTCGTTGCGACGATTATCTATCTGACCAAGAGCACAAGCGGCGCCGCGGTGGAAGCGGACGTGGAGATCTCCGAGGTCATGACCAGCAACAAGGGAACAGTGCCGGATGAAAACGGCGATTTTCCGGACTGGGTGGAAATCCATAACAAATCCGACCACGCGGTGGACATCGGCGGCTACGGACTCGGTGACGACATTGCTTCGGCTGCCAAGTGGACGTTCCCGGCGGGAACCTCCGTTCCGGCCAACGGCTACCTTGTAGTATTCTGCTCGGGCAGCGACGAGGGCAGCCTGCACGCGCCTTTTAAGCTCTCCGCTTCGGACGCGGTGGTGCTGACCACGGTCAACGGCAAGGTCATCGACAGCATCCAGCTCAAGGCGGTCGCCTCGGGCGCGACGCTGGCAAGGGACGAGGCCGGACAGTGGGCAGAATCCAAGCCCAGTCCCGGCTATCCGAATACTGAGGAAGGCGCGGCGACGTTTATCGGCACGCTGACCGCCGCTGCAAACGAATCCATCGGCGTCTATATCAATGAATTTATGGCGTCCAACGCCTCCACGCTCGTGGGGCCGGACGGCAGCTACTGCGACTGGATCGAGCTGTATAACACCACCGGGCAGGATATTGACCTTTCCGGCTGCGGCGTTTCGGACGATGAAGCGCAGCCGCTGAAATTTGTGATCCCCGACGGTGTGACGATCAAGGGCTATTCGACGCTTTTGATCTACTGCACCGGGCGCACGACCGACTCTACCACGCAGCTGGAAGCGCCCTTTGGCCTTGCCGCCTATCAGGAGAGCGTGGTGTTTTCCAACAAAGCGGGAAAGATATTGGACAGCTACAGCTATACCCGTATGGAAACGGACATCAGCATGGCGCGTGTGCCGGACGGTACGGGAGACTTTGCGCTGACCAGCCAGCCGACGCCCGGCTATGCCAATAACCAGTCCGGCGTGATGGCGTTTCAGGCAACGCAGAATTACGGCAAGGGCGCGATTATCCTCTCGGAGGCGATGAACGCCAATGTCAAAAGCTACGCCGATGAAACCGGACAGTATTACGACTGGATCGAAGTGTATAACCAATCCGGGCAGGCGGTAAACCTTGCGGGCTACGCGCTCTCCAACAACGCGAAGAACCCCGCAAAATGGGTCTTTCCGGACGTCAGTATCGGCCCCGGCGAATATAAGGTAGTGTTGGCGTCGGGCAGGAACGTGACCGACACGCAAAAAAAAAATCTAGAGACGAATTTCGGTCTGACGTCCAGCGGCTGCTCGCTGTTTCTGTTTACGCCGGAGGCGGAGCTGACCGATAAATTACAGATGGGCGCGGGGCATGCGGACGTATCCTACGGGCGCACCGGGTCGCAATTGATGTATTACACCACGGCAACACCCGGCTCCGCCAACACCAACGGCGCGAGCGGCTATGCCGAGATGCCGACCATCGAGCTTGCCACGGGCGTGTATACCAGCGCACAGAGCGTATCGATCACCGTGCCGGAAAACTGCGTGGTGCGCTATACGCTCGACGGATCGGAGCCGACGCAGAATTCTCAGCAGTACGGCGGGCCGCTCACGGTGGGGAAAAACACCGTTTTGCGCGCGCGGGCGTTTTCCACGCTGTCGCTGTACCAGAGCGATATCGCCACGGCAAGCTATTTTGTCGTGACCGGTGAAAATACGACGCAGAACCACGCGACAAACCTTTCCATCGTCAGCGTGGTGACAGACCCCAAAAACCTCTGGGATCCCGAGATCGGCATCTATGTGGTCGGCAGCGCGTTTGCGGCAGCCTCCGGGCAAGCTGCGACGGACACCGTGATGACCGCGGGCATGAACGATCCCAACTGGAACCTGACGAATTTTTGCGCACAACCCAAGTCGCACCCCGATCCGCTGGGCAGAAACTGGGAGCGCAGCGCGCACTTTGATGTGATCGACGAAACGGGAACCTTTGAATACGGCTCGGATTCGATCGTCCGCATCTTTGGCGACTTTTCAAGGAATCAGCAGCAAAAGGGCTTTGCGCTGATTGCGCGGTCTGGCTACGGCCCGAACATGTTCCACCACCAGTTTTTTAAAAACCGCGAATATACGGACTATAAATCGGTTATTCTTCGCGCGTCCGCCATGGACTCGACCTTTTCCAAGATCCGCGATATTCTGATTACGGGACTGGTGGACGACGCGGATCTCGGCATTGCGGTACAGGCGTACCGCCAGGTGGTTGTGTATCTCAACGGACAGTATTTTGGCGTGTATAATCTCCGAGAGAAGCTGACCCGCTACTTTGTCGCCTCCTATTTCGGGCTCAATAACCCGGACGCGATCCAGATGCTCAAGGGCAACGCGACCAACGAATACGGCATCGTCTACGACCCGACCAGCAAGGGACTCAACGATTATATCGCGCTGGTCAACTACTGCAAGAACAACGACTTGTCCAATGCCAGCAACTATGAGTATGTCAAATCGCTGGTGGACGTGGAGAACTTTGCAACCTATTGCGCCATTGAAATATTGGTTGGCAATACGGATACCGGCAACATCAAATTCTGGCGCACCAGTGAAACGGACAATAAATGGCGCTGGATTCTTTATGATTTTGACTGGGCGATGAACCGCAATGACAAAGAATCGGATACCTACAGCACAGGCTACCGGCGCGACTTTTTCAGCAAGTATTTCCATGTGGAAGGACACGGAAACGCCAAAACCTATTCCACCGTGCTCTCCCGCGCGCTGCTGCAAAACGCGGAATTTAAGCAGATATTCCTGCAAAAATGCGCGTTGATGTTCAACGAGGTGTTCACCACCGACAAGATATTGGCGAAGGTGGACGAATTGCAAAATAACATCTATAATGAGATGCAGTATGACGAGTCGCTTTGGGACGGCATCAGCATGACAAGCTGGGGACAGCACTGCGACAATATCCGCGCGTACGCGAAGAATTACCCCGATTACTATCTCAAGTACGTGCAAAACTATTTTTCCCTTTCCGACGCGGAGATGACGAGTCTCTTTGGCCGTGTGACGACGCTTGCGGCGACCACGGAAGGATGAAGAAGGAAGTAACCGATGGCACTGACTGGAAAACCCTACCGGCATGAGCTGAAGTATATTATCGACGAGGGCGAACACGCGATCCTGTCTGCGCGGCTCAAGCACGCCATGCAGCAGGATTCGTATGCTAAAAAAAACGGCGGCGAATACCTGATCCGAAGCCTCTATTTTGACGATCCGTATGACGGCGCGCTCTGGGAAAAGGTAACGGGAATCGAAGACCGTGACAAGTACCGCATTCGGATTTATAATTATTCCGATCAGGCGATTAAGCTGGAGCGAAAGCACAAGAGCGGGCAGTATATCAAAAAGGACAGCGTGGGACTGACCCGCGAGGAATGCGACGAGCTTTTGGCGGGCAACTACCTGTTTTTGCTGGATCGGGAGGAACCGTTTGCAAGGCAGATGTACGGCATACTGCGCACGCGCTGCATCAAGCCCAAGGTGATCGTGGACTACACGCGCGAGCCGTATGTGTTCCATGACGAGGAGGTTCGGGTGACGTTTGACAAAAACATTCGGACAGGGCTTCGCGCAACGGATCTGTTCAACCCCAATATTCCGACGTTCCCCGTATGGGAGCTGAAAAACTGCATGGTGCTCGAGATCAAGTTCAATCGGTATCTGCCCGCCTATATTCAGACGCTTGTGCAGATGAACGCCGCGCAGCGTACGGCGGCAAGCAAGTACGTTTTCTGCCGGCAGTATGAGTTCTAAGATCCGCCGAAAACAGGGTTTTCGGCGGAGAAACTACTTCTTGCC
>CAZWUK010000077.1:0-1106 GCA_964636685.1 uncultured Oscillospiraceae bacterium | reverse complement strand
TTCTTTTGCTTCTTCTTTTTGAGAAGCAGGCAGAAGATAGCTGGCAGACAAAGAAACCCCATTGCCACACCGCTTTCTTTTGCTTCTTCTTTCTTGAGAAACAGGCAGAAGCTAGCAGAAAAGGTAAATAAAACCCATTGCCACACCGCTTTCTTTTGCTTCTTTTCTTTCTCGTGAAAGAAAAGAAGGAGGAAGTGAAATAAAGGAGGATTCCCGTGACTTCATTCAACATTGGCGAACTGTTTTCCAGCACACTCAATCCCTTGCAGGTGGTTCTGACACTGGTGCTGGCGCTGGCCATCGGCGCGTTTCTGTATTTTATCTATAAAAAGACCTTCGCGGGCGTGGTGTATTCGCGTTCGTTCAATATCAGCCTGATCTTGCTGACGATGGTGTCGGCGCTGGTCATCATGCTGATCTCGTCCAACCTCACGCTGTCGCTCGGCATGGTCGGCGCACTGTCCATCGTGCGTTTCCGTACCGCCATCAAGGACCCCATCGACACGGTGTTCATGTTCTGGGCCGTGGGAGAGGGGCTTGCGCTCGGCGCGGGCTTTGTGGACGTCGGGCTGAGCGGCGCGCTCGTGATCGGCGTCGTGATGCGCGTTATCACGAGCATCAAGGGCAAGAACGCCGTGCCCTACCTGCTCATCCTGCACTTTGACGAGCGCGCCTCCGCGCAGATCAAGCAGCTCATCAAGCAGATCCCGCGCGCGCACGTCAAGTCCAAGACGGTCCAGCGCGACGGCATCGAGCTGACGGTCGAGCTGCGCATCCGCGAATCGGACACCGACTTTGTCGATAAGTTCCTGCGCGTGACGGGCGTGTTCGACGCGACGCTCGTGGCGCATCAGGGCGACCTGCTCTCCTAGCCCGGCGCAAAAAACCGTTACACGGCGGACGTACCACACAGGGTAACCCCGCATTGTTACATCGTCATTATTTTGGCAGAAAAGGCCCGCGCGGTGGCGTTCCCCCGCGCGGGCCTTCGTATGCGGTATGCTGTGATCGATGCGCTACGCGGTGGTCAGCGCGAGCGGCATGATGTCGGGGAAGGCGAGCTGCCGCTCCGCGGGCGAGGGGAGCTCGCCGCTTGTGAGTGAAGC
>CAZWUK010000076.1:0-10056 GCA_964636685.1 uncultured Oscillospiraceae bacterium | reverse complement strand
TATGAAAACCAATTATGATGACTGTCTATTACTAAAAACAAAACGGTTAAAAATTAAAAAGATCATAAATATCACGATATGTTACATTATATTTGCACTGGGAATCGCTGCAACTATATATAAGGCGAATTATGAGGGCGGATTCTTTACCTGTCTGCGGGAAATGACCGTAGACGGTACGCTGTTTTCATCGATTGTCGCCTTGGTATATGCGATTCTAAACCATATAGAAATTAAATCAAATAAAGAATTTGAATACCGAAAATTATATTATTTACGTCTTTCGTCTGCTGTAACCGGATTTATGATTATTCTAATAGTCTCCATCGGATATCTCCCTTTCATCCCGGATCATCCTGTCATCAATCGATTTGATATATGGATAATGCATCTGATTATTCCGTTGCTGTCCATCACTTCATTCATCTTTCTAGAACCGCCTATTGAAAAGCTGAAGCCGAAGAAGCGTTTTGCGGGCTTGATATTCATTGGAATCTATTCTGTTGCAATAATGACCTGCATTATTACGGGCATTATCCCCGAAGCCAAGATTCCCTATTCCTTTTTAAATATTCATAGCAGCTCCATTTGGTATCTGCTCTTTGCCATTGTTTTTGTATATTCGATCGGCTATCTTCTATCAATGCTGTTTTCGGAAATGAACAGAAGATCAGCTTGTCTATGGTTTCATGACATAGCACAAAAATATCCAAATAGCGAATGCTAACGTATTCTGTTTGTCAGCTATCCCGACCTTGTCGAGACAATGGATCGCACGGAGCCCCGCGCTTTTTACCGTCCGCAATGCGAAGGAGCGCAGGCGAGAAATGCTTGCCTATCGGCATTCCTTAGGTCTGCATGTGGATTTTGGTCTTGATGCGAAACCGCCAAGGTGCTGAAATGATTGAAATGGGAAGGAAATGCTCCCAAGGCAATGCCAAACCCGCTTAAAAGCCGATGACTTCTGCTGACGCAAAGGTTGTCGGCCTTTTTTACAATGCAGCGCTGCAATCAACACGCAGCGACTGTTTTGACAGACCGCAGGCTTCTCTCGCAGTTACGAGCCCGCTATACTTGGCGGCGCTTTTGCCAGAAGCCGGAAGCGACGCTTCCCCAAGAGCGCGGGAAAATCCCCTCCTTCTTTGCAAATGTTGGACTGCTCTCCGTATTGGATCGCCTAAGGGCGTATTGCGCGGATCTGCCGCCCTTTTTAACGCCTATAAGGGATCTACAGGCGATCTTCTATCGACAGGAGATCGGTCGTGATTTGGAATAGGTTCAAATTCGGCTGCCGGTTTGCAGCTCAAGCCCGCGCCCTTAAAAACGCCATATGAGATGCCAGCCGCTGTTAAGCTGCATCGCAGCCTGCTTCCGGCAGCGCTTGCGTGATTTTAGAAACATGCTCTGGCTACAAACCTCCGCCGCATTCCGTCCGAAAGCAGTCCTGCGGCCCACTCCACGCTTAAACGTATCGCTTGCCGCGACGATCACGGCCTCCGGCGGCGCTCTCGTAATATTTGCGCTTTTCCTGATACATTCTCTCGTCTGCTTCCTTCAGCAGTGCAGTCAAATCACAGCTCCGGCTTCTCCATGCTTCACCGGCGGAAATATTGATTCCCTGCTCCTTGAGCGCTTGCCGAACCGTTTCCATTTTCTGCATGAATTCGCCCTGCGCAATGCCCGGAACGAGAACGACAAATTCATCCCCGCCAATGCGAAATGTCTGCTCGGGAAATACGGTATTGATTTGTTTTGCGGCATTCTATAGCAGCATATCGCCGACCTTGTGTCCCTGTTCGTCGTTCACCTGCTTGAGACCGTTCAGATCCAGAAACGCAACGCCCGTGTTTTCCATACATTGCTTCTGATATTCCTCCACAACCTGATTGTATTTGTTGCGATTGTAGAGCATCGTCAGCGTGTCGTTATAGCTTAAAAGCTCGAATGCGTGCCGTTTTTGCTCAATTTCCTGTTTGTTCTTTTCCAGCTGGTTTACCGTAATAAAGGTCCATATAAAATACAGCAGCAGAAGAATGGCTTCAACAATCCCGGTGATGTAGAGCGTGCTCTTGAGCTTCATCAGGCTCGCAAACGCCACCTGTTCCTGAACGACAATCAACAGTTCCCAATCAAAGAGCCCCACCGGGGTGTAATACATATAGGAATCCTGTCCGTTTTTGGCCGACTTATATCAGGATGCAAGGTGATTGAAGCGTTCTACCAAAATCAAAGCTGCTTTTTTGCGATGAGAAACGTTCTTTCGCAGGCGTTCTGCGCCCGCGCTAAAGCGCTCTCCGGAGAGCAAACGCCCATGACCGCGTTCTTCACCTCATAGGAAAGCAGCTTTTCCAGCTGATGCTCGCTAAAATTCTCATAGTAGCAGCTCCCCGGACGCCGCTTTGCAATCGGGAAGCTGCGTTTTGCCGCGGTCAGCCACGGGTATTTTTCGTATACGTCCTGATTGTCATATACGGATCTGCACGGAGATAATCCACCCAGAATCGTAAACACCGAAGCCACCGGCGCCGCATACAGCCACTCCAGAAACTTACAGGCAAGCGCCTGCTTTTGGGAGGAACGCGCGATGCCGATGATCCCGCCGCCAATCATCGGATGTCCGCCCGGTACCGTCGCGTAACCGATCTTTCCGGCAATACGGGAATGCTTCAGGTTGAGAATATCCGATGCGTGATTCATAAACACCACGGTCATCGCCGCGGAGCCTTCCGCAAACCCGAGCAGCGCGTTTTTCCACCATTGGTACTGGGTTTTATCGGAATACTGATATGCCTCCTTGTAGTTTTGCAGCGCGCGCAAGGCTTCCGGCGTATCGAGCGCAATGCGCCCGTCGGCGGTCAGCAAACTGCCTGACATGCCGAAAAGCCGCACGCAATATTCACTGGCGCTGACGCCCGCGTTTCCAATCGCGACGGTAGAGCCGAATTTGACCGGTGAATAGGGATTCAGGCTCTGCGTAAAAAAGCGCGCCACGGTGTTATATTCTTCAAAGGTGGTCGGAACGTGGAGTTCCTGCCGGTTGGCTTCAAAATACATCCGTTTTAAGATCGGATTCTCAAAAAGATCCTTTCGATAGAACAGCAGCTGGGTGCTGGGATCATAGGGCAGGCAGCAGCGTCGCCCCTTGGTCATGGTGTAATCGGCGATAAACTCCGTACGAAAGCTTGAAATCAGGCTGTCCCAATCAAATGCGATCTCCTGCAGCGGCTGATAAACGGAATCCGCCCATTCATCCAGCCAAGCCATGTCCATGCGCACCAAGTCATAGGGAACCTGTCCGTTTGTGTGCAGAAGCACACTGTAAATGTCATCCAGGCTCATGACTGTGAGCTGTAGTCGAATCCCCATGGTACGTTCCAAGTTTGGAAGCAGCCGCAGTAGCGCATCCGATGCTGGCGACGCCACAGTCAGCATGGTAAGCTCCTGCATTCTGTGCGTGCTGGCGGGCATTTCCGGAAAACCGCTGTTCTCCATGACGATTTTTTTCGGAATGCTCACACCCTCCTCGAGGTGCGCCAGCAAAGCCTTGGCAATTCGATGCCCCATCATCTTGTAATCCAGTCCGTATTGGGCGTGCTTGAGATCCACCACCGCCGCGTGGGGCGTCATGGCGATAAACTTCGGCTCGGCTTGCAGGCTGGCATAGGAATAGGCCGTCTTGGCCGCCCGCATCCGCTGATAATCTGTGCAAACGATATAATCATATTTTTGTGTGTCGTTTTCAAATAGTTCAAACGCCTGCATATCAACCTGATGCTGCGCGCACGACACCAGTCGAATAATGATTTCCTTATGGTAAGCGGCTGCTTGAAAGCCGTGTAAGAACTGTTTGGTCACAAAGGATTCCGGTTCCGACGTCAGAATGCCGACAGCCTTTGCGCCCCTTCTCATGACATATTGCGCAATCTCTCGACCTGCCTTCTCATATTGAAAGCTGACACAGCAGCTTCTGGGACAATCCGCCTCTCCCTGCTGCAAAAAGAAGATCGGCAGTCCGGCGGCTTCATTTTGATAATAGAAGGCCGCATCCGCCAGGCAGGAATCGGTAATAACCGCGCAGACCCGCGCCGCCAGCGCCCGGGAAAGCATCTCCTTCTCCGTGACCTCCAGCCCATGGGTAGAGAGCAGTTGCAGGCTGTATCCTCGCAGAGACAGTTCCTGTTGCAATACCTCATACAACACCGCGCACCATTCGCTGACGATGCTCGGCACCAGAAGCGCCACTGTTTTTGTGTTTCCCTGACGCAGCTCCTGCGCGCTGGTATTCACCTTGTACCCTAGCCGAAGCGCCGTTTCGCGCACCAGCCGGATCTTCTCCACGCTTACGTTTCCCCGTCCGTTCAGCACATTGGATACAGTACCGTGCGAGATGCCTGCTTCTTGTGCGATATCTTTGATCGTGGGCATACAACGCCTCCTGTTTCCTTGTCTCTACGCTCTGATTGTAAAGCCTTTGCCCGAATTGTACAAGATAAAAGAACGTGTCAACCCTATAAAAGGCGACGCAAAGCTCCTTTCCTTCCGTTTGGGGTGAAAAGCACACGCATTCCGCATGAAAGCAAGGAAAAGACGGCGCGCCGTCCCGCACCTGCCCTACGGATCGCAACGAGTTTGCACGATTTTCGGAAAACCCGCGCAAATTTCCGGAAAAGTTATTGACACGTACCAATTTATCACATATACTCAGATTACAGTTCAACCCTATCTTACTTTTCACCCCATAGAACGAAAGGAGAATATCAAAACCATGCGTACCCCTAAATGGATCTGTTTACTTCTCGCAGTCATGATGTGTCTCGGCGTGTTGGCGGGCTGCACTACCGAATCCGCAGCGCCAGCCACAGATACCGAAAAACAACCGGCCGCTTCTGAAGAAACCGCGGAACCCCAGGTCGAAGAAACAGCCAAAACCGGCGGAAAGCTGGTCGTTTACTCTGCATTGAACGAAGATAACACCATTGCCATTGCAGATCAGTTCAAAAAGGATACCGGCATCGAAATCGAATATATCTCTTTGGGCGGCGGCGACGCGGTTGCCCGCGTTCAGGCAGAAATGGAAAATCCCAAAGCGGACTTTCTGGTAGGCGGTTCCGTGGATCTGTACGGTTCTCTCGCCACAGCAGGCGCATTTCTCGAATACGATTCCCCCAACAACGACGATCTCGACGCGCGTTTCAACGATCCCAACCATCTCTGGCAAGGCTGGTACATGGGCGTACTCAGCATCATCGTCAATGAGGAACGGTTCAATGCAGAACTGGCGCCCAAGGGCGTTTCTATGCCAACCACATGGGATGATCTGCTGGATCCCGCCTACAAGGACGTCTTTGTCTGGGCAAACCCCGCAACCGCAGGCGGCGCGTATATTGCAACAGCCTGCCAGATCTTCCGTTTGGGCGAAGACAAGGCGTGGGAATACCTGAAGGAGCTGGATAAGAACGTTCATCACTATTACAAAGGTGCCGGCGACGTCATCAGCCCCGTTGCCACAGGCGAATTCATTTGCTCCATCGCATGGGGTCACGACAGCTATAAAACGCAGCAGCAGGGTTATCCGCTCAAGCTCATCATCCCGCAGCAGACCGCATATGAAATTGGCGGCGCAGCCATCGTCAAGGGCGGCCCCAACACCGAAAACGCCAAGGTTTTCATGGATTGGCTGCTGACCAAGGAAGCGCAGGAGCTGAGCACCGCGACCTCTTACCGCTATTCCGTCCGTGCCGACGTGGCGTCTCCAGAAGGACTGCCCGCCTTGGACGAAGTGGATCTGGTAGACTATGACCGTGCCAAGGCTTCAGCAATGAAAGAAGAAGTCATTGCCAAGTTTGAGGCGGAAATCACAGCCAACCGTTCCTGATCCTTCGATCAGCGTATTATTTGTAGATTTGAGAGGCGCCTGTCTTTGGTAGGCAGGCGCTTCTCCGTAAAGGAGTGAACCAAGTGGCAGCCTCCACCTCTGTAAAAGAATCCTTCAAGGAAATGAAACGGCTCAAAAACGAACCTCTTTTGCTGCTTGCAATCATCGGCATCATTCTGTTTGTCGGCCTTTTTGTGATCTTTCCGGTAGCCCGCGTAATCACCGTTCCGAATTTTCAGGATTACGCGCAGCTGTTTGAAAAAGCGCGTTGGGCGACCGCCATCAAAAACAGCCTGTTCATGACGCTCATCTCCACGCTCTCCTGTACGGCAGTCGCCTTCCTGTTTGCTTACGTCATCGCTCGGCTGGACGTCCCCTGCAAAGGGCTTTTCCGCTTTGTGACCCTTCTGCCCATCGTCTCGCCGCCCTTTATCGTCGCCCTGAGTTACATTCTTCTTTTCGGCGTACAGGGCATTGTCACAAAAGGGCTATTGGGACTGCATGTGGATATCTACGGGCGTTTCGGCTTATGGATCGTACAGACAGTCACCTTCTTTCCCTACGCATATTCCGTCATTTATGGCGTTATCCGCTCCATATCCCCCAACCTCGAATACGCCGCCTACAACATGGGCGCTTCTCGCTGGAAGGTGTTCCGGGACGTGTTCTTTCCGCTTTGCCGTCCGGGGATTGCCGGCGGCGCTTTGATCGCCGCGATCAATGTGCTCACCGACTTCGGCAACCCCATGATGATCGGCGGCGACCTTGCCCTGCTGCCAACGGAGGCTTACATGCAGATCTCCGGCTGGTATGATATGAAAACCGCCTCCGTGCTGGCCGTAGCGCTGCTGGTACCCGCATTGATGATCTTCTTAATCAATCGGTTCTGGGTGGGCAAGCGTTCCTATGTGACCATCACAGGCAAAGAGATCTCGTTCAATCCCTACCCGGTGCCCAAATGGGTGAAGTGGACACTGTTCAGCGCCGTAATGCTGATCTCGCTGTTCATTCTGCTGGTCTACGGCACGCTCTGCTACGGCGCCTTTACCAAGGCTTGGGGCTATGACTGGTCGTTTACTCTGAAAAACATGCAGTATGTGCTGCTCAAAGGAAAGCAGATCTGGAATTCCATCAAGTATGCCTTCCTTTCCTCCCTCGGCGCCGCCATGCTTGGTATGATACTTGCCTATATCGTTCAGAAGAAAAAGGTCGGCATCAACAAGGTGCTGGACTTCATGGCAATTCTTCCCGGCGCGATTCCCGGTCTGTTTCTCGGCATTGGATTTGTACTCGCCTTCAACGGAAAACCCTTGGAGCTGACGGGCACCTCCGCCATCATGGTACTGGCGCTGCTATTTTGGAACATCCCAACCTGTTACAGCGCCGCGACTGCCGGCTTGCAGCAAATCGGCAACTCCGTAGAAGACGCTGCGCTCAATCTCGGCGCCAACAGCTTCCGTTCCATGAAGGACGTTATCATACCGCTGCTCAAGGCGCCCTTCCTCTCCGGCTTTGTTTTATCGTTTCTTCGGTCGGTAACGTGTCTTAGCGTGGTGATTTTTCTCTATGCGCCCTCCACCACCGTTGGCACCATCTCCATCATGGTGTTGGTGCAAAGCGGTCAATGGGGTGAGGCCGCCGCCTTTACCATCGTTCTTATCGCCATTGCGTTTACCGTCCTTCGCCTTGCGCAGTACCTGCTGGGCAAGCAGGGAATCAAGCTTGAGTTGTAATCGGAGGTACTACATGGAATACTATATTTCCTTTCAAAACATTGTAAAAAAGTTTGACGATTTTATCGCGTTGGATCACGTTTCGTTGAATATTCCAAAGGGCGCCTTCGTCACCCTTCTGGGGCCTTCCGGCTGCGGGAAAACGACGCTCATGCGGCAGTTGGCGGGCTTCTCCGAGCCAGAGGAAGGCAATATTCTGGTCAACGGCAAGCGCGTCAACGGGCTTCCGCCATTCAAGCGCAATACGCCGTTGGTGTTTCAGGAATACGCGCTTTTCCCGCATATGACGGTGTATGAAAACATCTCCTACGGTTTGAAGTTGAAACGAACGCCCAAGAAAGAGATGGATAAAAAGGTCGGCGAGATGCTGGAGATGTTCAATCTCAAGGGTCTGGAAAAACGCTTTCCGCGTCAGATGTCCGGTGGGCAGCAGCAACGCGTCGCCTTTGCCAGAGCCTTGGTAATGGGACAGGATATCCTGCTGCTGGACGAGCCGCTCTCCAACCTCGACGCCAAGCTGCGCGTTGAGGTGCGCAGCGAACTGCGTCAGATCCAGCAGCATCTTGGCATTACCACGATCTATGTAACCCACGATCAGGATGAGGCGCTCTCCATGTCCGATATTATCGCCGTCATGCGGCAGGGTCGCATTGAGCAGGTCGGTACGCCCTGGGAGATCTATTTCCGTCCGGTCAACCGGTTTGTAGCAGACTTTGTCGGCACGGTCAATTTCCTGCCCGCCACAGTCACCGGAATAACGGAAACAACGCTTACGCTGGACTATCTCGACAACCCCGTGACTCTGCCCCGGATCGAGGACGTCGCAGTCGGCGAAAACGTATCTCTTGTCGTACGTCCCGAATGTATGCGCTTATTGAGCGCCGACGAATCGTTGGGGGATCCCGCCATTCTTACGGGCACCATCGACCATTACAGCTTTTTGGGTCGGGTAATTCGCTACTGGGTAAACATCGGCGAAACCACCTTTATCATCGACGACTCCAACCCCAGTCTGACGGGCGCTGCGAACGGTCAGGTTAAGGTGCTGCTGGATACGGCGAAGCTCCATATTTTAAAAGAAGAGGAATAACGTTATGCTGACCGTTGAATTTATCAATGTCGGCTATGGAGACGCGATTCTCATCCAGCGTACAGAAACCGGAAAATTGCCTTTCCGTATGCTGGTGGACTGCGGTGATCTGACGGTCGGCGAGGCATATCCGGGCAGTCAGCGAATTTCCGCCGGACAGTTTCTGCGGCAGCAGGGAATCGACGCCCTGGATCTTTTGGTATTGACGCATCTGCATCTAGACCACTGCGGCGGTCTTTTAGACCTTCCGCAGGGGCTTAAGGTGAAGGAGCTTTGGGTCAATTACCTGCCGGACAAGGTCTTTTGGGCGCAACGGCTGCCCGTTCCGGAAGCTTTCTCCAACGGCGCAAAGTGTCTGCTTCATTCCATGAATACCCTTTTGCCCACACTTTCCGCGCTGGACGCCCAAGGCACGCGGCTGAAGCCGGTCGTCCGCACCCAGTTTGTGGCGCATGTAGACGACGGTCTGCGGCTGGATGTTTTCAGCGAGGATCTCGCAGTGCATCAGCGGCAGCAGGAAATTTGGGCGGCGCAGTTTTCATCCGGGCCAGACAACGAGGCTCTGGATGAACTGGATCACTTTATCAACAACACCAGCATCCGTATGCGGATCACCTATGGCGATACCGCAATCGAATTGCCGGGCGACGTCTACGCAAACTGTTGGGAAAAGCATGAGATCGAGCCTTGCAGCATCGTAA
Source organism: uncultured Oscillospiraceae bacterium (assembly GCA_964636685.1). Lineage (GTDB taxonomy): Bacteria > Bacillota > Clostridia > Christensenellales > CAG-138 > CAZWUK01. Next base: position 657 of record CAZWUK010000076.1, on the reverse strand, counting down.
AACTCCCCCACCACGGTCATCAGGACTCTGCAACGGCGCATCTGCTGCAAATGATGCAGCCCAAATACACTGTAATCTCCGTTTCCAACGCCCGGAAAGACCACTGTCCAAGCGAATCCATCATGGATCTCGTGACTCGGTGCGGCAGCCGCCTGTTGTTTACCGATGCAGTGAACTGTCAGCAGGCGCCCCTGCATTTTCATCAGGCGCTGCGCTTCTCGATTCCGCTCCACGGGCAGATAGAGCTCAGCTATGCGGAGGCGTCCGATCAATAGGCTGCCAACAGGGCTGCGCACTGGTTGCTTTCGTAAAAGCGCTATGTCAAGAAAGCCCCGGAAGCAAAATGTGTGCGTTCCCTGCTAGCACGATCCATGACATGCTGTTTTCGAAGGCGATATTGGCGGTGGTATGCGTTTCAATCCACACACCCGTGAAGGGTGCGACATTTCGAGCATTTCCGGCTCACCACCGAGATCGGGGTTTCAATCCACGCACCCGTGAAGGGTGCGACCTGCGCTTACAAAATAGCACTTGTTCTTGTCAGAGTTTCAATCCACGCACCCGTGAAGGGTGCGACCAATTGCCTTTCCCGTCCGGGTGTTTTCGGCATGTTTCAATCCACGCACCCGTGAAGGGTGCGACGACGCGGTGGGCGCG
>CAZWUK010000075.1:0-10138 GCA_964636685.1 uncultured Oscillospiraceae bacterium | reverse complement strand
TTAACAATAGCAGGTGAGCATACAGAATATAAGTGGCTAAATTATGATACGGCTGTTAAATTATTAAAATATGATAGTAATAGAACAGCTTTATTTGAACTTAACAAACGGATAAACGACAATAGATTGGGTGTGGTTTTATGATGGCAAATAGTCCTTTATCAGAGCAATCAATATCATTTTCAATTTGTATTGTGAATTACTATAAATGGTTATCCGCTGAAAAACGAGAGTTTGTGTTATCCAAGCAGATTTTAAGAAGTGGAACAAGCATTGGTGCAAATATACACGAAGCAAATTTTGCAGTTAGCAAAGCGGATTTTATAGCAAAAATGCAAATAGCATTAAAAGAAACAAGCGAAACAGAATACTGGCTAATTGTTCTTGAAAAAACAGAATATTTGCCACAAGAATTTCATCACCTAAAAGAAAAATGTAATAGCTTGAAAAGAATGTTGATTTCCACACTAAACACAAGCAAACAATAACTTTTCACTATTCACTTTTCATTTTTCACCAATCTCCGCCGAGGCGGAGATTATGAGCATAACACGAAACCAGGGCATCGCCGTTATCGAAGCGGTGATGCCCTAAAAACATTCCGATTAGAAGAATCTTATCCGGCACAAGCTTTCGTTACTTTGTCATGCTTGCGGCGATCTTTGCAGCCAGGCGCACATTGTTAAACACAAGCTGGATGTTGGATTTCAGGCTGTCGCCGCCGGTGATCTCCTTGATCCGCGCCAGCAAAAAGGGCGTTGTCTCTTTCCCCTTGATCCCCTGCGCCTTTGCATCCGTAAGCGCCTGATCGATGGCCTTGTCGATCGTCTCTTTCTCCATGGAGTATTCCTCCGGGATGGGGTTGACGATCAGCATACCGCCGTCATAGCCGAGTGCGCGCTGTGCAGAAATGGCGTCTCCGATCTCGCTTGGCGTATCCAAACGGTAGTTCACGGAAAAACCGCTCTTTCTCGTGTAGAACGCCGGAAGCTCGTCCGTGCCGTATCCGATGACGGGGACGCCTTTTGTTTCCAGATACTCCATCGTCAGACCCAGATCAAGGATGCTCTTTGCACCCGCGCAGACGACCGCGACCGGCGTCTTGCCAAGCTCGTCAAGGTCAGCGGAAATATCCATCGTCTCCGTCGCGCCGCGATGCACGCCGCCGATGCCGCCTGTTGCAAACACACGAATGCCTGCTGCAGCTGCAACGATCATGGTCGCGGCAACCGTCGTTGCTCCATCCGCCTTCTTTGCCACAAGCATCGGAATATCGCGGCGGCTTGCCTTTGCGACCTTGCGGCCTTCCCGTCCCAAATAATCAATCTGCTCGGGGGTCAATCCCGAGCAAAGCTTTCCGCCGATGATCGCGCAGGTGGCGGGTACCGCACCGTTTTCGCGCATGATACGCTCACATTCGAGCGCCGTTTCAACATTCTGCGGATATGGCATACCATGCGAAATGATGGTGCTCTCCAGCGCCACGATCGGCTTGCCTTCCGCCAAAGCTTTTGTGACCTCCGGGGAAGTAACGACATAGGGATTGCTCATGTTCCTTCTTTCCTTTCAAATCAAGTTCATTGCCGCGTGCAGACGAGCGCACTGGCGTGGTTTCCGTTCTTTGCGCACTCCTCAGTGGTAAGCCCCGTAATACAGCCGTTTACAATGGCGGCGCACATCGCGTCCCCGGCCCCCGTCGTGTTCACAACGCCGGTGCATTCAGCAGCAAGCACACCGCAGCCGTCCTTGTCTGCCCAATAGACGCCCTCAGCGCCCATTGAGATGAATACACGCTGCACGCCCTGCTCCAAAAACCAGTCCGAAGCGCGGTAAACGCCGCGCACCGTGTCGCACGAACAGCCGGACAAATAGGCCGCCTCAAACCGATTGGGCTTGATGGCATAGCATTTGCCGATGTGTTCTCCGATACGCCCGCCCTTTGCGCAGCTGACCGGTTCATAGAAGATAGGAACCGTCAGATTTTCGCAAAGATATGCCAGCGATTCCGGCGGGAGATTTGCGTCCAGCACCACAAGGTCTGCGCTGTTGAGCAACTCGAGCTTTTCACAAAGATACGCAGGCGTCAGCTTCTCGATAATATCCATGTCCGAAATGCCGCAGAGCAAGTCTCCATCCTCATCCATGACGCACAGATAGGTCGCGCCATGTCCCTCGGTACGGAGCGCGTGCGCCAGCCCGATCCCCGCCTCGCGGCAAGCATCTTCAATCATGTCGGCACGAAAATCGTTGCCCAACACCGTAATCAGCTCAACCGATAGGTCGGGATAAGCCGTAAGGCTCTTGGAAATATTTTTTCCGACGCCGCCAACGCCCAGCGACACCTTGCCGATGTTGGAATCCCGCAGCCGACAGAGATTTTCCGGAACGCCCGTAATATCCATCGCGGCGCCTCCGACCACAAATACCTTCTTCATAGTAACTTTCCCTCACTGTAAACGATTTTTCCGTTTGCAATCACGGTATTCAGACCCTGCGTCAATCCGCTGCCCCGTTGATAGGTCGCGGTATCCCGAAACGCCGCAAGATCACAAAGCAGCACATCCCCGTCATATCCTGTGCGTAAAAAGCCTTTTCCGGTCAAATGAAGCTTCTCTGCCGCAAGCCCGGACATCTTGCGGATCGCCTGCTCGGGCGAACAGATCTTGTTTTCGTCGGTCAGCAGATGGTATGCGCGCGGCATCGATCCAAAGGAGCGCGGGTGCGGATTCTCCGTTTCACGTCCCAGCAACGCGTCCGTGCCCACCACGGTGAGCGGATGACGAAATATGGAAACGACGTCCTCCTCGCTCATGTGAAAATAGACGCCAAGCCCCAGACCGTCATTTTGAATGAGAATATCGCAGTACGCATCAAACGGGTCCATGCCCACTTTTTCTGCATACTCCGAAATAAACATCCCTTCGGCGTCATGAAATTTGGGACACGCCGAAACGTATGTCCCGGTGAAACCGCCGCTGTTTCGGATATAGTTTTCATAATTTGACGGTCGGGACATCTCCTCCCGGATTTTCTCCCGTTCCGTCTTGGACGACAGCGCCCGCACAAGCCCTGTCAGCCCGTCTTCGAAATACCGCGGCGGGATGGATACGTTCAGAGAAGTATTCCCCGCCATGTAAGGATAGCAATCAATCAAAATATCAACGCCGTCGTTGGCAGCTTCGTCCGCCTGCCGCAGCATGATCGCGGGTTTCCCCCAGTTCTGCCGTCCGGCAGCCTTGAGATGCGAAATGCAGAGCGGTACTTTGGCGATCTTTGCCAGCCGGATTGATTCTTTTCGCGCCTCTACAACGGTATCTGCCTCGTTTCTGGGGTGCGTTGCGTAGATTGCACCTTCCTCGTGTACAATACGCAGCAGGGCAAGGATTTCATCGTTGTCGGCATAGCAGCAGGGTGCGTAGACAAGCCCTGTAGAGAGCCCCAAAGCGCCCTCCCGGATGCAGCGCCGCAGCATATTCTGCATTCTTTGGAGCTCTGCGCTGTCGGGCCGCCTGTTTGCATACCCCATTGCCCAAAGTCTGAGTGCGCCAAGCCCCGTAAAGCATTTTGTCGTGACCGGATTGTGCAGAGACTCCATCCAGTCTGAAAACGTGCCATAGCTTGCACACGCCGAAATATCCTCCGGCATGTCCGGATACGGCGCGATGCCGGAAACAAATTTCTGCATATTCTGGGCAGCCGCCGGAAACATCGAAACGCCGCACTGTCCCGCGACCTGTGTTGTGATCCCCTGACTGATTTTGGAAAGCGTTGCATACCGGCTCGCCATATTGAGGTCGCCGTGGGAATGCGCATCTACAAAGCCGGGCAGCGCCGTCAATCCGCGTCCGTCAATTTCAACGGTCGCAACAGCTTCCGGATCGTGCTCAAAAACGATCTGTTTGCCGCGCTCGATCCCGATGCTCCCAAGAAAAGCGGGCGCGCCTGAGCCATCGATGATCGACACGTCCCGTACCAAAATATCCATGTGCATATTATAACACAACGGCTGAAAAAAGCAACCGCAATAGTCGCTTCCAGCTTTGTCCCGGTCGCAAGGGACGCTTCTCTTGCTCATTCTTACTTTTGTACAAACCGTACCGAACCGATCCACGGAAGATCACGCCGCTGTCCGTTTGCCGCCGTCACAATGCCTGTGACCATCAGATAGATTTCCGCAATCCATAGTGCAACGTTGATGATCCAGCCCACGATGGGGATAAACGCAAGAATCCGTTGTGCAACCCACGTAATCACACACAGGATGAAAAAGTTTACCCCTCGCACGCCATGATACTGGGCAAAAGCAGATTCTCTTGCGCCGAAATAGGGAATAAAGCAAAGCGGGCCGACGTAGGCAATCGCCGCGAGCGCCTTATTTTTTTGTACATCCTGACCCTCGGAGGCATGGCAGTCCGTATGGATCGTGTCGCCGCTGCCGTCGGTCGCCTTTCCGCAGTCCGGGCAAAAGCGAGTGCCGTCTTCCATTGAAGCTCCGCAGTTCGGGCATTTCATAGTTCTTGTCTTCCTTTCTTAGCCGATGCCTTGCGCCACGCTGTTGAGGTATTCTGTCCATTGATCGAGCGCATCCGTCAGCCGAAATCCCGCAAGATACAAGCCGACGCTCACGGCGATCCCGATCAGGTTCACGATCAGCAGCGCCCGCGCATAATTCCGCTTGTTCTGGTTTTTGCACCCGCCGCAGGACCAAATAATCACAAGCAGGACGTTCACAAGTGGTATGCTCATCAGCAGGAAGATGCCAATGTAAGAGCCGACGCCCATGACGGCATAACGCGAGCCCTTTTGCGGCGGTTCATTGGCGGCAGGATAATATGGCTGCCGCGGCTTCTTTTGCGTCTGCTGCGTTCTTTGCGCCTTTCTTGCTTCCTGCATGGATGCTTCAAACAAGTCCGCTGGCGCTTCCGGCGCGTCCCGCGTAACCGCCGCGCCGCAGGCAGCGCAAAACTGTTTCCCATTTTGGAGCGGTGCGCCGCATTGTTTACAATACTCCATGGTTCTCCCCCTTATGCCTTTTCAGGTTCCAGTCTACTTCGCTATTATATCGAAAAAGACGGCGCGCCGCAACGAAAACCGAATCTCGGAACAATCGCAATGCAGCTGCCGTCTTTTACAATATTGTGTTGTCAATCGATCGGGCGGCGTGCGCACACAAAATTACGCTTCCAGTATGAGGTCGTGCAGGAACGCCTGACTACCTTGCCGGATGCCGAAGACGCGTCGATCATCGTACCGCTGCCGATATAGATGCCGACATGCCCCACTGAGCTGTTATCGTCGGATTTGAAAAAAATCAAATCGCCCTTCTTCAACGAGCTCATGCTCGATACCAGTGTCCAGCCGCTGGTTCTTGAAAAGCCGCGCGCGTTCAAACGCCGGGTATAGACCCCCGCCTGTCGCAGGCAGTAATAGACAAGACCGGAGCAATCGTAGGAGCCTGGTCCCTTGTCCCCCAGGATATACGGTTTGCCGATCTGTTTTTTCGCCGCGGCAATCAGGCGATCGATGCGTCCGGAAACGGAGGTCTTGGAAGCCTCCTGCGCCGCTTTCTTCTTTGCGGCCTCGATCTCGAGCTGTTTGGCATAGGATTCCCGGGCGTCGTCTGAGTTGATCGTCTCAAGCGTTTGTTCGCCCGCTTTTCCATCTTCGCCAAGATGGTTGCGATGCTGAAATTTTTTCACGGCGGACACGGTATCCGTGCCGTAATATCCTGTCACCTGATTGTCTTCCAGATAGCCAAGCTCCACCAGCATCTCCTGAAACGCCTTGATGTCTGCGCCCTCCGCGCCTTCATACATGACGTATACCTTCGCGGTATCGGAATACAGGAGCGCCTGCGTTTCCGCGCCCGCAATGCCGTCCTGCTGCAATTCATGCTGCCGCTGAAACAGCTGCAGGGCATATTTTGTCGCATTTCCAAAGTGCGTCGTCGGTTCGTCAATATCCAAATAGCCAAGCGTCATCAGCCGCTGCTGCAGCTCTGTCACACGCGCATCATCGTCACCCTTTTGTAATGTGACGTCCGGCGTGAGCACAGGCGCTGTTGTGTCTGCCACAGCATTTTGTCCAAAGGTCTCGATATCGTTCTCCGGTACAGCCGTCGGAATCGGCGTTTCCAGCGCCATCACAGCCGCCTCCGCCGCCCGTTCCTGCTGTCCCGGCAGCGCCACGGCAACGATGACCGCCGCAATCAATACGAATGCCACCGATCCAATGAAAGCACAGGTCGGCGCGCCCAATTGGTAGCATTTACGCAAAAAACGCCGTAAGCCGCGCTTCAGCGACACGGAAAAGCGGCCGCTGCTGCCCGGACGATATGATTGCCGATATGGTTGACGGCGTGAACGCCTTTTCAGTCGATAACGCATACGAAAACTCCTATCTGTTGCATTCTATCGAAAATACCGCATGGATTCAACTGTTTTGTTAAAAAGTAATGCAATGTTCAAAAAACCGTCACATGCTGAAACGGAATTGGACAAAGTCGGAAAAGCATAGTAAAATAAATTCCATTCTGAAAAGGAGCACTAATATGTACGATTATTTGATTACCACTGAGTCCACCGCTGATATGTCGGCCGGACATATGCGCAACTTAGGCGTCGATGTGATCCGCATGGAATACTTTATCGACGGCGGAACCCCCATCGAAGATGATATGATCGCACAGTCTGCATTTGACGTCTTTGCAAAAATGCGCCAGGGCAGCGTAGTTACAACGGCATTGGTGACAAATGCCCGCTTTGTTGATTTCTGGAGGCCGATGCTGGAAGCCGGTCACGATATTTTGCATATTTCCTTCTCCAGCGCGCTCAGCGGCACGATCAACTGCGCCCGCATGGCGGCCGAAGAGATGAAGGAAAGCTATCCCGACCGCACGATTCTTGTGATCGACAGTCTGGCAGCCTCCGGTGGTCAAGGTCTGTTGGTGGAACATGCCGCACTGCAAAAAAACAACGGTCTTTCCTTACAGGAGCTGTGTGACTGGGTTGAAAAAAACCGCTTGAGCGTACAGCACTGGTTCACGGTCGAGGATCTCGAGTACCTTCGCAGAGGCGGCAGGGTTTCCTCTGTCGCGGCGTTTGTCGGATCGATGCTCAAGATCAAGCCGGTGCTGCATGTGGACGGCGAGGGTCGCCTGACGCCCAAGGAAAAGGTCAACGGCCGCCTTGCCTCCATTAAAAATATGGCGGCGAAGACCAACGCCTCCATCGATCCGGAGAACAATCCCGTCGTCTATATCTGTCATGCGGACGCAAAGGAGGACGCCGAAAAGCTGCGTGATTTGATCCTCGCGGCACATCCCGCGCTCAACATTCAGTTTTCTTTCATCGGGACGGTGATTGGCGCGCACTCGGGCCCCGGTACGCTCGCCGTTTTCTACCGCGGTACCGGGCGCGAATAAGCTTTTGCATCACAAGACGATTCGCAGAAAAAGCGGGGCTCCCCCGCTTTTTTATGTTTTCTTTTGCGGTTTGTCATCACGTTTTGTCTGTTTTTTACTGCGATAGGCATAGACCACATGCAGCTCTTTTTTCTGCTTTACGCGCCATTTCTGCTTGTCCATCAAAAAAACACCTCCGGTCTGGAAATTGTATCCATCACCGAAGGTATTGATACCGGTTGTTATCCGTTTGCCGCGCGCAGCTGCTGTGTCAGGCGTCGTGCCGCTTCTTTTGCCGTCTCCAAATCGCCGGTTGCTTGCAGCAGGCAGAATTCCGGCAGATCAAGCGCAATCTCCGACAAAAGCAGCCATGGCTTTTGGAAAACCGTTTGAAGCCGGTCTCTTGCCTGCATAAACAATTGCGGTTCATACAGTAGTAATAAGCAGGCCGTATATCCCTGCACAGACAATATGTCCGCCGTCCGATACACTGTCGGCAGATTTTTTTCGTCACCGATCAGCACGGCATCGGGTTCGCCCTTGGGTTCTCGAAGCACCCGCAGCCCCCATTTCTCGCGCGATTGTCGGTTCATTAGAGATTCTCCGACTTACCGTCCAGCGCCTTGATTACGTTCGCCTTCTGCAATATCAGCGCGACCGTCTGTGCAACCAATGCGCCGACGACGCCCTGCAAAAGATTCAATACCACGTTGGGCAGCGCGACCACCGTACCGTAAAGCACGGTTTCGAACAGAAAGTATCCTGCGGGGACGCACAATATGGCAATCAGATAAGCAAGGATCGACAGCTTTTTGGGGAATCGCTTCAACAGAAACCAGCACAGCAGCGCCATGCCGCTCTTTATCAGCAGCGTCGCGGGCGCATAAATTCCGGGGCCGAGAATCAGATCCGATATGGCGCTCCCCACGCCTGAGCAAATCGTACCCCAAATGCCGCCGAGCAGCGTTGCCGCAAGCAGAACGCCCGCGTCGCCGAGGTTAACAAACCCATAGCCGCCCGGCATGGGAATGTAAATCAGCGTGGTCAGCAGAATCACAACCGCCGACAGCATGCCCGCCAGCGCAATGGTTCTAATCTTGGAATCCTTCATGACATTCCTCTTTCCTTCGGTATGAAAAAGCCCACCCCAGGTCGATTGCAGGGGTGAGCTTCGTACCTGAACGCGTTATTTTGTAGCTTGTGCAATTGCGACCGCAACCGCGACGGTGGCGCCGACCATGGGGTTGTTGCCCATGCCGATCAGCCCCATCATCTCAACATGCGCCGGAACAGAGGAGCTGCCCGCAAACTGCGCATCGCTGTGCATACGTCCCATGGTATCCGTCAAGCCGTAGGAAGCGGGGCCTGCCGCCATATTGTCCGGATGGAGGGTTCTTCCCGTACCGCCGCCGGACGCCACGGAAAAATACTTCTTGCCGTGCTCGATGGCCCACTTTTTATAGGTGCCCGCAACAGGATGCTGGAAGCGGGTGGGATTGGTGGAGTTGCCGGTGATGGAAACGTCCACATCCTCATGCCGCATGATGGCGACGCCTTCGTTGACGTCGTCTGCGCCGTAGCAACGAACCTTGGCACGGTCGCCGTCAGAGAACGCCTTGGTGGAAACGATCTTCAGCTCGCCGCTCTTGTAATCATAATCCGTTTCAACAAACGTGAAGCCGTTGATGCGGGAGATAATGTAAGCAGCATCCTTGCCAAGTCCGTTCAGAATGACCTGTAAGGGCTTTTTGCGAACCTTATTGGCGGTGCGCGCAATACCGATCGCGCCTTCCGCCGCGGCAAAGCTCTCATGTCCGGCCAGGAATGCAAAGCAGCCGGTTTCTTCACGCAGAAGCATCGCGCCCAGATTGCCGTGACCCAAACCAACGTCGCGCTGGTCTGCAACCGATCCCGGGATGCAGAACGACTGCAAGCCGACGCCAATGGCTTCTGCAGCTTCCGCCGCGCTCTTGACGCCCTTTTTCAGCGCGATTGCCGCGCCCACGGTATATGCCCAGCAGGCGTTGTCAAAAGCGATTGGCTGAATGCCGCGCACGATACCGGCAGCATCGACGCCGGCGTCGTCGCAGATCTTCTTTGCTTCATCAAGATCCTTGATGCCGTACTCGTTGAGCACCTTGGTGATCTTGTCGACTCTTCTTTCATATCCTTCAAACGTTACCATAGCTGCCTCCTTACTGCTTCCGCGGGTCGATTACTTTGGCGGCCTGATCGAACCGGCCATAGGTGCCGATGTTCTTTTCGTATGCTTCCTTGGGATCCATCCCCTTCTTGATGGCGTCCATCATTTTGCCGAGGCTGACAAACTTGTAGCCGATGATTTCGCCGCCTTCGTCAAGACCGATGCCCAGCACGTAGCCTTCCGCCATCTCCAGATAACGCGCGCCCTTGGCTTTTGTGCCGTACATGGTGCCAATCTGCGAGCGAAGCCCCTTGCCCAGATCCTCCAGCCCTGCGCCCACGGGAAGTCCGTCGTCAGAGAACGCGCTCTGGGTACGGCCGTAGACGATTTGCAGGAACAGTTCGCGCATCGCGGTATTGATCGCGTCGCAAACCAAGTCGGAATTCAATGCTTCCAGGATGGTCTTGCCGGGCAGGATCTCTGCTGCCATTGCGGCGGAGTGGGTCATGCCGGAGCAGCCCAGCGTCTCGATGAGCGCTTCTTCGATGACGCCCTTTTTCACATTCAACGTGAGCTTGCAAGCGCCCTGTTGC
>CAZWUK010000074.1:0-10297 GCA_964636685.1 uncultured Oscillospiraceae bacterium | reverse complement strand
TGGCAAAACTCCGTGGACTTTTTCCTCTCGCTCGACATTCCCGTGCACACGCTCGAGTGCTGCTCCGGCGATCTGGCCGACCTGAAGGTGAAAAGCTGCGACGTGGAGGCATGGTCGCCGCGCCAGCAGAAATACTTTGAGGTGGGCAGCTGCTCCAACCTCGGCGACGCGCAGGCTAGACGCCTTGGTATCCGCGTCAAGGGCAAGGACGGCAACTACCTGCCGCACACGCTCAACAACACCGTGGTTGCGCCCCCGAGAATGCTCATCGCGTTCCTCGAGAATAACCTCAACCAAGACGGCAGCGTTCGTATTCCCGCCCCGCTTCGCATGTACATGGGCGGCAAGGACGTCATCCGTCCGTAAGACAGGAACCGTACAAATACCCCTCAAAATAAGGACTGCCGAAGAATGTGCTATGCTCCCCGCAGGATGACAGTTTTGATTTTTCACTGTCTCCAGAATGAGAGCATATCAGAATTCGGCAGTCCGAATTGTTTTTATCCAAGACGAATGCTTTTTTGCAGGGCGGGAGGATTTCTCTTGCCGGATTCGATCCCTCCATCTGCCGGACGTTTTTCCGCCGTCATTTTCCGGCCTTTAAGCGAGCGGTGAAATAATTGCGCAGCTGCTCGACAGTCTCCGCCGCGCCGCTGTTTGACTGCGACTGCCCCTGCGCCAGCGCGCCGCGTCCGCCGCCCTTTCCGGCACAGGCGGCGTTGACCGCCTGAATGAGATCGCCCGCGTCGAGCGGCAGCTTGTTTCCCAAAGCGACGATGTAGCACAGCTTTTCGCCGTCCTTGCAAAACAGCACCGCGAGCGTATCGGCGGTCAGTGCGCTCTGGGCGAGCGCCTTGAGCCTTCCCGCGTCAACGTCTTCCAGCAGCGACAGGATCAGACGATATTTTCCCACGGTGACGGCGTTTTTTTGCAGCGCGTCCGACACAAAGCCGTTGAGCTGCGCGACCAGTTCCTTTTCGCGGCGGCGAAGCTGGTTGCAGTCGGACTGGAGCTTTGCAACGGCTTCTGTCACCTGCTCGCGTCCGGTGGAAAATCTGCGTGCAAGCCCGTCTACCGTGTCGTGCATTTGAACGGCATGGCAAAGCGCGCGCCCGCCGCACAAAAATGTGATTCGCACGCCGCCCTTGTAGGCGACCGCGTCGATGATCTTCATCTGACCGACCTCACCGGTATGCGCACAGTGCGGCGCACAGCAGGTGCAGCAGTCCGCGTCCTCGATGCGCACGATGCGGATGGGGGCGGTCAACCCCTCGGCATGCTTTCGAAGCGGCAGACCGGAAAGCTGCTCCTCCGATTCATAAATCGTCGCGGCGACGGCAAGATCGCGCGCGCCGAGTTCGTTTGCAAAAGCTTCCATCTCCTTGACCTGCTCGGACGAAAGCGGCAGGTCAAGATCGAGCGTGGCGTAGGTTTCCGCAAGGTGAAAGCCGACGTTCATCGCGCCGAAGCGTTTCCACGCCGCATAGGAGAGCAGATGCTCGCCCGTGTGCTGCTGCATAAAATCAAACCGCCGCGTCCAATCGAGCGTCATCACAACGCGGCTGCCCTCCTGAACGGCTTTTTCCACGCGATACAGGATCTCGTCGCCGCGATCATCGATTGCAAGCACCGGCTGCTCGTCGATCGTTCCACAATCGCGCGGCTGTCCGCCCTCCTCGGGAAACAGGATCGTGCGATCCAGCACCAGATCAAAGCCGGCGCTTGCCGCCGTGCAGGAAAGCACGGTGGCGGTGAGAGACTGCAAGTGGCTCTCTGCTTGAAATACGCGTTCTGTCATATCACATTACCCCCAGTTGCTTGAGTAGAAAGATCCAAAGGAACATCGTCAGGATGGAAAGCAGCGACGTCACCGCCACGCTCTCGCCCGCGAGCCGCGCATCGCCGTCCAGCTCCGTGGCAAGCGGAAAAGAGACGATGGCGGTCGGCGCGCCGAAAATGACGAGCGCTACGACGATGGGCGCGCCGCGGTAGCCGAGCAGCAGCAGCGTTCCCAGACCCGCGGCGGGCAGCAGAACAAGCTTCACAAGCGATATGGCGGCGAGCGGCAGACGGTTTTGCTTCACGGAGTGAAACGAGAGCGTCGCGCCGAGGATGAGAAAGGCAAGCGCGGTATTGGCGCCGGCGAGCGTGTTGACCGCGCTCCCGATCACCTCCGGCAGGCGGAAGGAGAATTCCCGCGCGATGAGTCCCAGCACGCAAGAGATGATGACGGGGTTTTTGACGATCTTTCCGAGAAGCTGAAAAGGCTTGGGCTTACCGCCGCGGAAATATTCCAGCTCAAGGATGCTCAAAATCGAAAACAGCGGCGCTGTCATAGCGATGGCAAGCATCATCAGGGACAGCTCCTCCGGCGGCAGCAGCGCGGCGGCGACGGCCAGCCCGAACACGATGTCGTTGCCCCGGCAGGCGCCCTGCACGATGACGCCGCGGCGCGCGTTGTCCTCTGTAAAGCGCGGAACGATGAAAAACGCGGCTAAAAACGCGACGACGATCCCGCCGAGAATCCAGAATACCGGGTGCAGCTGCCCGGCTTCGGGACGCATGCCTTCCGCAATGCTCTTGTAGCTTATGGCGGGCATGGTCACATAAAAGACGATCTTGTTGAGACGACGCGCCGTTGCTTCGTCGAGAATGCCAACGCGCCGCACCAGCATGCCTACAAGCATCAGGAGCAGCAGCGGGCATACGACGCCGGCGGAAAGCAGCAGATTCTCCATGCAATCTCCTTAAAGGTGTGTTTTCTGATTATAACATGGAAACAAGGCGCATGACAGCGTAAAAAAAGCGCGCCGCCGGAAGCATCTTTCTTTTTTGAAAGAGAGATGGTATGATAATTGCGTAACAAAGTTAAACTGCATAGGAAATAGACTTTCTGTCAGGAGGATTCATGGAACATCGTCTCGACGACACGGGTCTCTATTATTTCAACCGCGGTCAGTCCGCGCAAGCTTATAAGATGCTCGGCTGTCACCCGGCGACGGGAGAGTACGGCGAGCGTGTGTATCGGTTTGCCGTGTGGGCGCCCAACGCAAGGCGCGTTTCCGTGGTCGGCATGTTCAACGCCTGGGATACGGAGGCCGACGTCATGACGCGGCAGGGCGATACGGGTGTTTTTGTGGCGCAGCTGGGCTTTGCAAAGCCCGGGCAGCTCTACAAATACGCCATCGTCACGCAAAGCGGCGAGATGATATTCAAAGCCGATCCGTACGCCTTCTCCTGCGAGAGCCACGGCACGGCGTCCATCGTGTCGGAGCTGCCGGACTTTGCGTGGACCGACGGCGACTACGAAAGAAACAAGCCCGACCGTTACGCCCGCCCCATGAGCATCTATGAGGTGCATCCGGGCAGCTGGAAAAAAGGACTGTCCTATCGGGAGCTGGGCGACCAGCTGGTGGACTATGCGGCGGACATGGGCTATACGCACATCGAATTGATGCCTGTTACCGAATACCCCTACGACGGAAGCTGGGGCTATCAGGTGACGGGCTTTTTTGCTCCCACGGGGCGCTTTGGAACCGCCGAGGAGCTGATGTACTTTGTCAATCGCGCGCATGAAAAGGGGATCGGGCTGATACTCGACTGGGTGCCGGCGCACTTCCCCAAGGATGCGCACGGGCTGCGCCTGTTCGACGGTACGCCGCTGTATGAGCACCACGATCCGCGCCGCGCGGAGATGCCGCAGTGGGGGACGCTGCTGTTTGACTTCTCCTGCGAGCAGGTGCAAAGCTTTCTGCTTTCCTCGGCGCATTTCTGGCTGAATGAATATCATTTTGACGGCATTCGCGTGGACGCTGTGTCCGCCATGCTGTATCTCGACTTTGGGAAAGAGCCGGGAGAATGGCTTCCCAACCAGTACGGCGGACGCGAAAATACCGACGCGGTGACTTTTTTCAAAAAGCTTTCGCGCACGGTGAGCGAGCTGCCGGCCCAAAAGCTGCTCTTTGCGGAGGAAAGCTCCGCCTATCCCTATGTCACGCGTTCGCCGGAGGAGGGCGGACTGGGCTTTTCCTACAAGTGGAATATGGGGTGGATGAACGACGTGCTCTCCTACATGGAGATGGACAGCCTGTTTCGCAAATGGCACCACGACAAGCTGACCTTTTCCCTGTGCTACGCGTTTTCCGAGCATTACATTCTGCCGTTTTCACACGACGAGGTGGTGCACGGCAAAAAGAGCATGCTCTCGAAAATGCCCGGGGATTACTGGCAGCAGTTTGCGCAGCTTCGATTGCTGTTTGCCTATCAGTTTGCCCATCCCGGCAAAAAGCTCATGTTCATGGGCGACGAATTCGGGCAGTTTATCGAATGGCGCTACTATGAGTCGCTGGACTGGCTCCTGCTGGGCTATGAAATGCACAAAAAGATGCAGTCCTATGTGCGGGCGCTGAATCATACCTATACGGCACACGCCGCGCTGTATGAGAACGATACCAACTGGGAGGGCTTCCAGTGGAGCAACGCCAACGACAACATCCATTCGGTCGTCTCCTTTTTCCGGCGGGACAACAGCGGGAACACGCTGCTGTGCGTATTCAATTTCACGCCGGAGCCGTGGGAAAGCTATGTGACTGGCGTGCCGGAGCCGGGAACCTTCCGGGAGATATTTTCCACCGACA
The DNA here is from genome assembly GCA_964636685.1 of uncultured Oscillospiraceae bacterium. Taxonomy (GTDB): domain Bacteria; phylum Bacillota; class Clostridia; order Christensenellales; family CAG-138; genus CAZWUK01. Next base: position 5,660 of record CAZWUK010000074.1, on the reverse strand, counting down.
GCCGCGCGTTCGGCGGCACGGGGGACTATGAAAACGCACCCGCCGCGACGGCGGAGCTTCCTTACGGCGAATACGACCGTCAGGTGACGCTGCGCATTCCACCGTATGCGGGGATCTATCTGCAATTTGAAAAACTGGAACAGGAAGGATGATGAGCGCCGATGAAAAAGAAAATCGTAGCGATGCTGCTCGCGGGCGGACAGGGTTCGCGCCTGGGCGTGCTGACGTCCAACATGGCAAAGCCCGCCGTGCCGTTTGGCGGGAAATACCGGATCATTGATTTTCCACTGTCCAACTGCGTCAATTCCGATATTGATACGGTGGGCGTATTGACACAGTACCGCCCGCTTGCGCTCAACTCCTACATTGGCACCGGACAGCATTGGGATCTTGACCGGATCCACGGCGGCGTGTTTGTGCTGCCGCCCTTTATGACGAACGCGGACAGCCAGTGGTACACCGGTACCGCGAACGCCATCTATCAAAACAGGCAGTTTGTAGATCAGTACGATCCGGAGTATGTGCTCATTCTTTCGGGCGACCATATCTACAAGATGGATTACAGCAAGATGCTCAAGGCGCACATCGCCAACGGCGCTGTCGGCACGATTGCCGTGCTGCCGGTGCCCATGGCGGAGGCGCACCGGTTTGGCATCATGAACACGGACGACAAGATGCGCGTTACCTCGTTTGAGGAGAAGCCGAAAAATCCCAAGTCCAACAACGCGTCCATGGGCATTTACATCTTCAACTGGCCGGTGCTCAAGGAATACATGCAGCGCGACGATCGGGACAAAGGCTCGGAAAACGACTTTGGCAAGAACATCATTCCCGCGATGCTGGAGGGAGGAGAGGGGCTATACGCCTATCCGTTCTCCGGTTACTGGAAGGACGTCGGCACCGTCGGCAGTCTTTGGGAGGCGAATATGGATCTCATCTCCGACCCGCCGCGGCTGGATCTTTCCGACCCCAACTGGCGCATTTACAGCCGCAACCCCGTCATGCCGCCGCATTATGTCGGCAGCGGCGCAACGATCGAAAACAGCCTGATTACCGAAGGCTGCGAGGTCGAGGGCGAGGTGACGCACAGCGTGCTGTTCTCGGGCGTTACCGTGGCAAAGGACGCAGAGGTGCGCGACTCGATTCTCTTTCCCGGCGCGGTGGTGGAGAGCGGCGCGAAGCTCTTTAAAACGATCGTGGGCGAGAATTCGCACATCGGGCAGAACGCCGTGATCGGCGGGCCGCTGCGCAGCGGCGACCATGTGGACAACCGTCTTACCGGCGACATCACGCTGGTGGGCAACGATATCTGCGTCCGGCAGAACGCGTACCTGCCCTGCGGCACGGTCGCGGCGGACGATACGCTGTGCGAGGAGGAAACGCTATGATAAGCAACGCCTTCGGGCTCATCTATACGGGAGAAAACAATCAGCTCCTGCGCGATCTGACCGTCTCCCGCTCGGTCGCGGCGCTGCCGTTTGGCGGAAGATACCGCTGCATCGACTTCATCCTGTCCAATCTTGTCAACTCGGGCGTAACGAGCGTCGGGCTTGTCACACAGAAAAACTATCATTCGCTGATGGATCATCTCGGCGCGGGCAAGGAATGGGATCTGCACAGAAAACGCGAGGGGCTTTTTATTCTGCCGCCGTTTATGACCAAGGAGAACACCGGCCTGTACCGCGGCTCCGTGGACGCCTTTCGCTCGGCGCTCGGCTACGTGCGGCGGTGCCCGCAGCAGTACGTGGTGCTTTCCGGCAGCCATACGGTATTCAACTGTACGTTTGAAGAAATGCTGCGTCAGCACATTGAGACGGGCGCGGATATTACCGTCATGTACAATCAGGCGGAGGCGGATTTTGATCCGGAGGAGCAGAGCGACGATCTCAGAATCCTGATGGATGAAACCGGACGCGTGCGGGAAATGGAGCTGAACCCCTTCCGTCCGCGCGCCGCGAGCCGTTCCTGCAATGTGTTTGTGATGGATAAACAGCTGCTCGACTATCTGGTGGAGGAGGCGTTCGCGCGCGGCAGCTATGACTTTACGCGCGATGTTCTCCTGCCCAAATGCAAGACGCTCAAAATGTATGGGTGGCGGTACGACGGCTACGTCGGGCGGCTGGACTCGATCAAGACCTTTTTTGCGCACAACATGGCGCTGCTGCGTCCGGAGGTGCGGGCGGATCTGTTCAACCCGAACCACCCGATCTATACCAAGGTCAAGGACGAGGTGTCCGCGCGCTACGGCGGTTCGGCGCACGTACACAACTCCATGCTGGCGGATGGCTGCTCGATCGACGGTACCGTGGAAAACTCGATTCTGTTTCGCGGCGTCTCCGTGGGCAGGGGCGCAGTGGTGAAGGATTCCATCATCATGCAGGGGGTATCGATCGGCGAAGAATGCAATCTTGACCATGTGATTATCGACAAGGGCGGAAAGATTCGCTCCGGACGGTCGCTGGTCGGCTACGACAACTATCCGATCATTTTGAAAAAGGGCGCGCGGGTATAGGAAGCGCGTCGGCGCAGCCGGCGTTTTATCCTTTCACGCGCAAAGCAAAGGGAACACAACAAAAGGAGAGACTATGAAGATCCTGTATTGTGCAAGTGAATGCGTTCCGTTCATCAAAACCGGCGGACTGGCGGACGTTGCGGGTTCTCTGCCCGTCGCATTGGTCAAGGCGGGGGTTGACGCGCGCGTCGTGCTGCCCCGTTACCGCGTGATCGACGGCTACTGGCAGCAGCGGATGGAGCACGTCTGCTCGTTCCATATCCTGTTTGGCTGGGAGACGATGTTCTGCGGCGTGGAGAAGGTCGTGGACAATGGCGTGACCTATTACTTTATCGACAATCAGGAGATGTTTTCACCGGACAACATCTACGGCGACGGTATCTATGAGGGCTACCGGTTCGCGTTCTTCTGCCGGGCGATTCTGGAGATGCTGCCGCGCATTGATTTTGTGCCGGATGTGCTGCATCTCAACGATTGGCAGACGGGGCTTGTGCCGGCGATGCTTCGCACGCAGTACTGCGGCAACCCGCTCTACGACGGGATCCATACGGTGTACTCGATCCATAACCTGCGCTATCAGGGCATTTTTGACTGGTCGGCGCTCAACGCCAAGCTGGGGTTTGACAAGCGGTACTTCACACCGCAGTTTTTAGAGTTTTTCGGCTGCCTGTCCTGCATGAAAGCGGGACTGGTGTTTGCCGACCGGATCAGTACTGTCAGCCCCTCCTATGCCGAGGAGATCAAGACCGCCTATTATGGCGAGCAGCTGGACGGTCTCTTGCGCGCGCGGGGGGATTCGCTCTCGGGTATTCTCAACGGCATCGACACGGTGGTATTTGATCCGGCGACCGACAGGTTTTTGGAGCGCCATTACAGCGCGTCGCACCTTGCGGGCAAGGCGGAGCAAAAGACGCTGCTGCAAAAGGAGTGCAATCTCGAGGTGCGGCCGGATGTACCGATTATCAGCATGATTGCAAGGCTGACGTCCCAAAAGGGGCTGGATCTTGTGGAATGCGTGCTCTCCGACGTGATGCGCATGCGCTTGCAGCTGGTGTTTCTCGGCATGGGCGACAAGCGCTTTTGCGATATGCTCAACTGGGCGCAGTGGCGCTATCCCAACCGCATCTACTACCAAAACGGGCTCAACGAAGGCCTGGCGCACCGCATCTATGCGGGAAGCGACATGTTTTTGATGCCGTCGCAGTTTGAACCCTGCGGGCTTTCGCAGATGATTTCGCTGCGCTACGGAACGCTGCCCATCGTGCGGGAGACGGGTGGACTGCGCGACAGCGTGCAGCCGTACAACCAGTTTACCGACGAGGGGAACGGGTTCTCGTTTGCAAACTACAACGCGCATGAGATGCTGTATACCATTGAGCGTGCCGTGCATTGCTATTACGATGAGAAAGCGGCGTGGCAGCGGATGCAGCAGCGCGCCATGGAGACGGATTTTTCGTGGGCAACATCGACAAAGCAGTATCTGCGGCTATATGAGCAGCTCGCGCCAATACCGCAGAGCGCGGAATCGATCGATGTGGAAACGCGGGAGGCGCGCGCCGAGGTGATCGAGGGATGGACGGAGCCGGTCAAGCAGCCGCCGGACGGCGGAAGGCAGCCCGACAAAGCCGCGCCAGCACGGATGGAAGCGACGCCTCCCCAGCGGGAGAAGCAAAAGCCGCAGAAGGCCGCGCAGGAAAATAAAATATAAATGTTTGATCCGGCGTTTTTCAAACAGGAAAACGCCGGATCTTCTTGTCAAATGGTGGAAAGTAGGATAAAAACACTTGTAAATTAAAGAAAAGTTCGATACAATCGTTCATTATAACCGGCAGAGGAACTATATGCTAATTACCAAGACGCAGGACTATGCCATTCGCATCATGCGGATGCTTTATATGACGGAGAAAGCGCAGGCAAAGGAGATCGCCGAAGCGGAGAACATCCCGCCGACGTTTGTTTCCACGATCATTCCGCACCTGAGCCACGCGGGGCTGGTCAAGAGCACCAAGGGGCGCTCGGTTGGCGGACATATGCTGGCAAGACCCGCCTCCGACATCACGCTGTACGACGTGCTGTCCGCGCTCGATCCTGATTTTTGTATTTCACACTGCACCAGGAGCGATTATTCCTGCTCGATGAACCGTGGGACGAACATCTGCTATGTGCACAACGAAATCTGCCGCGTTCAAGGCTTGCTGGTGCAGGAGCTGCAAAAAAAGTCGCTGGAGGAGCTGTTTCGGGGCGAGGGACAGGATGCGAATCGGCCGTAAAAACGGCGCGGTTTGCCCGAACGGCAAAGGCATGGTATACTGTTGCAATGGATCAATCAACGATGCGAAACGAAGCTTGGGAAACGTTTCGGGAAGATGAATTTTTGCAGCTGTACGCGCTGCTTCAGGAAAGCTTTCCGCCTGCGGAACGAAGACCGATCGAAGCACAGCGAGCGCTGCTTTCCCAAGAACGCTATCATGTACTGGTGCGGCGCGACGACGTCGGAATCTATGCTGCGCTGACCTACTGGACGCTGCGGGACACGGTGTTTATCGAGCATTTTGCCGTATCGCAGCGCTACCGGAACAAGGGACTCGGCGGGAGGCTGCTGACGTCGTTTTTATCGTCGCAGCAGACGCCGGTGGTGCTGGAAACGGAGCCGCCGGTGGAAAAGCTTGCCGTGCGGCGCGTGGCGTTTTACCGGCGACATGGATTCCATCTGACGGAGTACGCATATTTGCAGCCGTGCCTGACGCCCGGCGAGGCGCCTGTCGCACTGCGGCTGATGACCTACCCGCTTCGTATGACGCGGATCGCGTTGGAGGAATTTCAACGGGAGCTTTACCGCGAGGTTTATGGCGTCTCGGCGCCGGTGTGACGGGCGGCGGCTTCTGCTCTCCTGCGGCCCGAAGGATTGCGGGCAAGAAGCGATTGTCCTACCGGAAGGTAAAATTTTTTGACAGGCTAGCAAGCACATGGCGTTTGCCGTGCGCTTGCTTGTTTTTAGGGCGCGGTTCTGTGAAAGGCTGCGACAGGATCAAACGCGGCGAGACGAGAACGGGCGATGGAGCCGCTTCTTTCCACAATGTTCACGTTTTTTCCCTAGGCAAACGAAAGCGCGTTGTGTAGAATAAAGCTTGGCGTTTTTTTGAGAAAA
>CAZWUK010000073.1:0-10382 GCA_964636685.1 uncultured Oscillospiraceae bacterium | reverse complement strand
AAAAAGAGGCATGCGGCAACATGATTGGTTCTTCTATCCTGTTTTCTTCTGCCTGACGCTTTGGTGACGCCATCCCAAGCCGGAGTTATCTTCGCTTTCTTTTGTTTCTTTTCTTTCCCGTGAAAGAAAAGAAAGTCTTTTTTGCCAAGACGCTACTTAATTTACCGGCGCATCAGAAACGGATTTTGTTTTACCCCGTTCCCTTACTTTCCCGCCGCCAGCATCTCCCGACCCTGCCGCATGCGCCGCATAGTCTCCTCGCGCCCGAGCAGCATCGCAATCTCAATGGCGCCGCCGGGCGTCACCGCCTTGCCCGCCATGGCAATACGCACCGGCCACAGCAGCGTGCCGTTCTTGACCTCGCGCTTTGCCGCAAGCTCCATGAGCGTGTCGTGGATGGCCGTCTCCGTCCAGTCGGGGAGCGCGTCCAGCGCGGGAATCGCAAGATCGAGCATCTCCAACGCGACCTCGGGGTTGGTCTTGGACTTCTTATTGGTATACAGCTCCGCATCATAATCAGGAAGCGCTTGCAGGAAATCCACCATGTCGGGGATCGCCGTAAACACTTCCGTCCTCGGCTGCAAAATGCGGCACAGAATCCCCGTATCCATCCGACCGATACCCGCCGCCTCATAATAGGGCTTGGCGTGCTGCGTAAACACCTCCGGCGTCAAATTGCGGATATACTCAAAATTCATCCACGTAAGCTTTTCAATATCGAAAATTGCCGGAGATTTGGACATGCCCTTGATGGAAAACGCCTGTGTCAGCTCCTCGAGATTGAATATCTCGCGCTCATCGCCGGGGTTCCAGCCAAGCAAGGCAATATAGTTGATGATCGCTTCCTTGAGGTAGCCTTTTTTAAGCAGATCCTCATAGGAGGCGTCGCCGTTTCTCTTGGACAGCTTGTGCTGTGCATCCTTCATGATGGGCGTCATGTGAATGTACTTGGGAATCTCCCACCCGAACGCCTCATACAGCAGGTTGTATTTCGGCGTGCTGGAAAGATACTCCATCCCGCGCATCACGTGCGTAATCCCCATGGTATGGTCGTCGATGACATTGGCAAAGTTATAGGTCGGCATGCCGTCCGCTTTGATTAATACGTTGTCGTCGAGCGTGTCATTGTCCACGGTGATCGTGCCGAAAATCTCATCGGTAAACGAAGTCTGTCCCGTCGTCGGCACGTTCTGCCTTATCACATACGGCACGCCCGCGTCGAGCTTTTTTTGAATCTCCTCGTCGGACAAATGCAGGCAGTGCTTGTCATAGCGGAACGTTTCGCCGCGCGCGGCCGCTTCCTCGCGCCGCTTGTCCAGCTCCTCCACCGTGCAGAAGCACCGATACGCCGCGCCCTGTTTGATGAGCTGCTCGGCGTACGGCAGATACATCGCCTTGCGCTCGCTCTGAACATACGGGCCATAGTCGCCGCCGATGTCGGGGCCTTCGTCCCAATTCAAGCCGACGTCCTTGAGCGTACGGTAGATGATGTCCACCGCGCCCTCGACAAACCGCTCCTGATCCGTATCCTCAATGCGCAGCAAAAACTTTCCGCCGTTTGCCTTGGCGAAAAGATACGCATACAGTGCGCTGCGGAGGTTTCCAATGTGCATATACCCCGTGGGGCTCGGTGCAAATCGTGTTCTTACCATGTTATTTCCTTCACTATTCATTATCATCCCCGCTTTTTCTCTGCAGAAAAAGCTCGGCAAAAAGAGGCATGTGGCAACATAATTGCTTTTTCTGTCCTATTTGCTTCTGCCTGTAACTTCCACGGCAAAACTTCGCAAAAAGGGCATGTGGTCTGTTATTCTCTCGCTGTTTCTTCTGCCTGACGCTTTGGTGACGCCATCCCAAGCCGGAGTTATCTTCGCTTTCTTTTGTTTCTTTTCTTTCCCGTGAAAGAAAAGAAAGCCGTTCTGCAAGATGCTTTTCCCACCAACCGGCATATCGGGAACGAAAGAACGCCTGCTTTCAGCAATCGATTCTTTACGCCTTAAAGCTGTCCTTCAATCCAACCACGCGATTGAACACGGGCTTTTCTTCCGTATGCTCCAAGTCCGCCGCAAAATATCCCACGCGCATGAACTGGAATTTGTCCCCCGCCTTGGCTTTTGCCGCCGCCGGTTCCACAAACCCGTGCTTCACGATCAGCGATTCGGGATTCAGCCGCTCGACAAAATCACGGTCGGCGTCCTCCTCGGTCGGATCGGAAAGCAGCGGTTCATACAGCCGAAACTCCGCGGCAACTGCGTCGGCAGCATCTGCCCAATGCAGCGTACCCTTGACCTTGCGCTCACACTCGCCGCTGCGCGTTTCGGGGTCATAGGTGCAGTGGATCTTCGTCACCGTACCGTCGTCCTTGGCTTCCCAGCCCGTGCATTTGACAATGTACGCACCCTTGAGCCGGACTTCTCCGTCGGGCTTCAGGCGGAAAAACTTCTTGGGCGGTTCAACCGCAAAATCCTCGCGCTCGATATACGCTTCGCCGGAGAACCTAACCTTGTGCGTACCCATCTCGGGGTGCATCGGGTGGTTTTCAATCTCCAGCTCCTCGACTTTTCCCTCCGGCCAGTTGTCAACAACCAGCTTGACGGGATCCAGCACCGCCATCATCCGCGGCGCATGCTCGTTGAGATCCTCGCGGATGCAGTGCTCGAGCATTGCCATCTCCACAACGGAATCCGCCTTGGCAACGCCAACGCGCACGAGAAAATCACGGATCGACTCGGGCGTGTAACCGCGCCGGCGCAGCCCGCACAGGGTCGGCATTCTGGGATCGTCCCAACCGGAAACATAATGCTCCTCGACCAGGCGGCGCAGATACCGCTTGCTCATGACCGTGCCTTCGAGATTCAGGCGCGCAAACTCGATCTGACGGGGCTTTTGTTCAAATTCGCACTGCTCCACAACCCAGTTGTAGAGCGGGCGGTGCGCTTCGTATTCCAGACTGCACAGCGAGTGCGTTACGCCCTCAATCGCGTCCTGAATGGGGTGCGCAAAATCGTACATGGGGTAGATGCACCATTTATCGCCCGTCTGATGGTGATGAATGTGCAAAATGCGATACATGGCGGGGTCGCGCATGTTGATGTTGGGCGATGCCATGTCGATCTTGGCGCGCAGGGTCTTTGTGCCGTCTTCAAACTCGCCGTTTTTCATGCGCTCAAACAGATCGAGGTTTTCCTCGACGCTGCGGTCGCGATAAGGGCTGTTTTTGCCGGACTCGGTCAGCGTGCCGCGGTATTCGCGCATTTCGTCCTTGGTGAGGTCGTCCACATACGCCACGCCCTTTTTAATCAGCTTGATCGCCAGCTCGTAGCACTGGTCAAAATAGGACGAGCCGAACAGCAGCTGATCCCAGTCGAACCCCAGCCAGCGGATGTCCTCCTTGATCGCGTCTACGTATTCTGTATCCTCCTTAGTAGGGTTGGTATCGTCGAACCGCAAATTGCACGATCCGCCGTACGTCTCCGCCATCCCGAAGTCGATGCACAGCGCCTTTGCGTGCCCGATATGCAGGTAGCCGTTCGGCTCCGGCGGGAAACGGGTCTTGACGCGCGGTCCGTTCTTTGCAATGTCCTCTTCGATGAACTCCTCAATGAAGTTCTTGGATTTTACGACCTCTTCCATATTCTTATAAGCCTCCATTTTACTGCTCTTATTATCCACGCATCCCGCGCCCCTGTCAACTTCCCCCCGCCGCTTTTTCTCTGCAGAAAAAGCTCGGCAAAAAGAGGCATGTGGCAATGGGGTTGAGATTTCACGCAATCTACCTTCTGCCTGTTACTTTCCAGCCGAAAAACTCGGCAAAACACGCATGTGGCAATGGGGTCGAGATTTCACGCAATCTACCTTCTGCCTGTTACTTTCCAGCCGAAAAACTCAGCACAACACGCATGTGGCAAGCGGTTACTTTTTCTCTCTGTCTATCTTTTGCCTGTTTTCCGCATCTTTCGTTTTCAGCCGGAGTTATCTACGCTTTCTTTTGTTTCTTTTCTTTCCCGTGAAAGAAAAGAAAGCCGTTCTGCAAGAACTTTTTCACACCCACCACCGACCAATAAGCCTGCCAACGGCAGGCCAGATGCCGATACCCCAGAACACGAAAGCATCTGACCAACGCCAGCCCTAGAGGCCGACTTCTTTTGTTACTTTTCTTTGTCGCGCCGTTGAGCGCGAAAGAAAAGTAAGTCCTTGCTACCAAGCAGCTTATCAACTTACCGGCATATCGCAAACGAACGTCGCTTTTGCTCCCGCGCCACGCCTACTCCATCTCCACACATCCGCCAACCGCGCGCAAAAACTCCGGCAGTACCTGCGTTAAGCGCAGCGCGTCCGCCTTCTTTTCCACAATCTTGATCGCGGGCGGCTCGGTCGCCGCAAGCTGCGCGCCACCCTGTCGCGAGATCACACCGATCAGCTTGCCGCCGTCAATGGCAGCGTCGGCAACGAATTTCATCGTGACCTCGCCGTCCCGCACAGCAACCTGCTCCAGCAGCGCGCGCTTTGCATATGCCTTGACCAGAGATACCAGCAGCAGGTTTTCCACCGGCAGCGGCGGCTCGCCGTAGCGGTCGATCAATTCCTCCTGCATGTCCTGATAGCTTTCGTGTCCGTCGATCGCCGCAATGCGCTTGTATGCCGCGAGCCGCTGCACCTCGTTTCGGATATAGGGACGCGGAATGTGCGCGTCGATGGGTATATCCACCACCGTGTCCGTTTCCGGTCGCACCGCCTCTCCCTTTGCCTCCTGCACCGCCTCGCGCATGAGCTTGCAGTAATATTCATAGCCGATGTCGGCAATGTGCCCGTGCTGCTCCGCGCCGAGCAAGCTCCCCGCACCCCGAATCTCCAGATCCCGCATCGCCAGCTGAAAGCCCGCCCCAAACTGCGTAAACTCGCGGATCGCCATCAGCCGCTTTGCCGCTTTTTCGTTCATGGAGCGGCTCTGCTGCACGGTAAAATACGCGTACCCCAGCCGCGTCGAACGCCCGACCCTGCCCCGCAGCTGATACAGCTGCGCAAGCCCCATGCGGTCGGCGTCGATGACAATCATCGTGTTGGCGTTGGGGATATCCAGCCCGCTTTCGATGATCGTGCTGCACAAGAGCACGTCCGCCTTCTGATCCATGAAGTCCAGCATTGCCTGCTCAAGCTGCGTTTCGCTCATCTGCCCGTGCGCAAATATAATGTGCGCCTCCGGCAAAAGCTGCTCGAGCCTTGCCGCCATCGCCTCCATATTCTGCACGCGGTTGTACACGATATAGGTCTGCCCGCCGCGCGCCATCTCGCGCGTCACCGCGTCCACGACCAGCGCTTCGGTATATTCCAGCACGAACGTCTGCACGGGGAACCGCTCCTCCGGCGGCGTTTCAATCACGCTGATGTCGCGGATGCCGGTCATGGAAAGATTCAGCGTTCGCGGAATGGGCGTCGCCGTCAGGGTGAGCACGTCCACCTCCGAGCGGAGCGCCTTGATCTGCTCCTTGTGGTTGACGCCAAAGCGCTGCTCCTCGTCGATGATTAAAAGCCCCAGATCCTTGAAGCGCACATCCTTTGCCAAGAGCGCATGCGTCCCCACCACGATGTCGAGCGCGCCCGATTCGAGCTGTTTTTTGATCTCCGCCTTTTCCTTATTGGTGCGAAACCGCGACATGCACGCGACCTTGACGGGAAAATCCGCGTACCGTGCCGCCATCGTGTTGTAGTGCTGCTGGGCAAGGATGGTCGTCGGCACAAGGAAGGCGACCTGCTTGCTGTCCTGCACCGCCTTGAACGCGGCTCTGAGCGCTACCTCCGTCTTGCCGTAGCCCACGTCGCCGCACAAAAGCCGATCCATCGGACGCGGGGATTCCATGTCCTTTTTGATCTCCTTGATGCTTTGCAGCTGGTCGGGCGTCTCGGTATACGGAAACCGCTCCTCAAACTGCCGCTGCCACGCGGAGTCCGCAGTATAGGCAAACCCGCCGTTTCCGGCGCGCTTTGCGTACAGCGCCGCAAGATCGACGGCGAGCTTTTTTGCCGACTGCTTGGCCTTTGTCACGCGCGACTGCCAGTCCGAGCCGCCAAGCTTGGACAGCGGCGGGATCACGTCCTCGTCGCCGCCGCCGATGTATTTTTGTACGCGATCCAGCTGATCGGTCGGGATATACAGCCGGTCGCCGCCGCGGTACTCGATCAAAAGATAATCTCTGGTGTTGTTTTCGACCGTCAGCGCTTCCACGCCCACAAACCGGCCGATGCCGTGCGCCTCGTGAACGATATAGTCGCCCACGGCAAGGTCTGAAAACTGCAAGCCGTTCTTTTTCTTCGTGGGCCTTTTTGCACGGTCGGCTTTGGCAAACAGGTCGATTTCCGACAGTACGGCAAGGTGCAGCTCGGGATAAGCAAAGCCGTGGCAGAGGCTTTCCTCTACCACCAGCACCTCGCCGCGCACAGGTGCGTGCGTGAGCGCCTTTGTCACCGCGACCTCCACGCCCTGATCCTGCAATTGGTCGCAAAGCTGTCCGGCATGCGTGCCGGCATACAGCACGGCCGCATCGCGGTTCTTTTTCCATAGCCGCACATCCCGCGCCAGCTCCTCGGCGTTGCCAAGATACTGCGGCGCCTGCCGCGCGGACACGTCCACGATCTCCTTGGGAGAAAACGCGGGGTGGGAGCGGGTCAGGGTATATAAAAGCAGCGTTCTGCCGGTATTGAGCGCGGTCAAAGTCTCTGCCGCGCCCAGCTGCAATTTTCCCTGCTCGGAAAGTCCCTCGCCGCGCTCCAGCTGCGCCGCGACCATCTCCGAAAACGTCAGCTCCGCGGTTCTTGCCGCATCCTCCACCCGATGCACCTCGTCGATCAGCACCAGCGCGTCCTTTGGCAGGTAGTCAAACACCGTGCCGGGATGCGGGTACAAGAGCGGAATCAGCGCATCCGCGCCGGCCGACGGCATGCCCTGCTCATAGCAGCGGAGCTGCTCGGCAAAGCCCACGGCGTTTTTGATCTTGGGCAGCGCGCGGGCAATCGCCTTTTCATCCTGCGGGGTTTCAAACGCGGGCGGCAAAAAGGCCTCGAGCACCTGCTCGACGCTGCGCTGCGTGACGGGGTCAAACGAACGGATCTGGTCGATCTCGTCCCCGAAAAACTCAATGCGGTAGGGATACCGCTCCTGCGGCGCGTAAACATCGAGAATGTCGCCGCGCATGGCGGTCTGTCCTCTGCCCTCGACCATCTCCACGCGCTCATACCCTGCCGACACCAAAAGCGCAACCAGCGCGCGCGGCGCGATCTCGTCGCCCGGATGCAGGGTCTTGACCATGGCGGCAAACAAATCTCTCGGCGCAAGCTTTTGCATCACGGCCGCCGCCGAGGCAACGACCACCGAAGCCTCCCCGAGCACAAGTCGGCTTAACGTATTGACGCGCTGCTCCCTGCGTTCGCCCGATACGGCGCACACATGCACAAGCGGCGTTTCGCGCGTTAAAAACAACAGCGCGTTCCCCGTCAGCTTTTCCAGATCCTCATATAACCGGATCGCGCCGGTATCCGTCGCGGACACCAAAAGCACCGTATGCTTTCTTGCAAGCGACGCGGCGATATGCGCTTTATGCGGCTCAGGCAGCCCAAACGCCGCAACCGGCCCTTTTCCGCGATCGAGCGTTTCGCCCGCCCGCACAAAATCCGCTGCGGAATCCAGTACGTCCAATATGGGGTTGTGTGATTCCTGCGTGTCGTCCACCACCATTCTTTTTTCTATCTAAAAACGCTTCTCGCTCTAATATCGTTCTTCTATCTAATATCAAAAAAGCTTGTCTGTTTCAACGATTGTCTATCTGAAATCTCTGATCCACGCTTCTTCCGGTACCATTCTATTCGAACGCACCTTTCTTTTCTTTCACGTGAAAGAAAAGAAACAAAAGAAAGCGATGATTACTCGGGGTCTTGCACACACACCGTCTTTTCCAAAACAGTAACCTGCCCGTTCCCCCGTTCTGCAAGATCTTTTTCCCACATTCCACCGACCGATAAGCCTGCCAACGGCAGGCCAGATGCCGATACCCCAGGATACGAAAGCATCTGACCAACGCCAGCCCTAGAGGCCGACTTCTTTTGTTACTTTTCTTTGTCGCGCCGCCGAGCGCGAAAGAAAAGTAAGTCCTCGCTATCAAGTAGCTTATCAACTTACCGGCATATCACAAACCAGTATTGTTTCTTTCCCGCGCCGCCGAGCGCGGCGAAAAGTAAGTCCTCGCTATCAAGTAACTTTTCAATACACCGGCACATGGGAAACCAGTATCGTTTCTTTCCCGCGCCGCTCACTTTTTCTTATTATACCGCGCCTGTGCTTCCTCCAAACGCCCCTCCACGATCAGCACCGCCGCTTCGGCCGCGCTCTCAAAGGATTCTTCCAGTACCTTTTGCTCCTCCTTGGAGGGCTTTTTGAGCACATAGTCGGCAAGCATCACATCCGCCGCCTGCCGTCCGACGCCCACGCGAATCCGCGGGAACGCCTCTGAATTGACGCACGCAATGATCGAGCGCATGCCGTTGTGCGTTCCGGCGCTCCCATTCGCCCGAATGCGCAGCCCGCCCACAGCCAGCTCAACATCATCATAGAATACGATCAGATTTTCCACCGGCGCCTTGTAAAAATGCAGCACCTGCTGAATGCAGTTGCCGGACAAATTCATATAGGTGGTGGGCTTGACGAGCACAACCCGCTCCCCGGCGATCTTCCCCTCGCCGTAAACGCCGGAAAAGCCCTTTTTGTTCAGCCGGATTTTCTCCTTGTCCGCGAGCGCCTCCAGCGCCTGAAAGCCGGCGTTGTGCCGCGTTTTACGATAAGAGAGCCCGGGGTTGCCGAGCCCTGCGATTACATACATTGGGAATTCCTCCTTGTGCCTGTTCATTTTATCATTCGAAGCCCCCCTTGACAACCGAAAACATACCGTGCTACATTTAACTTTAGATTCATACAACGCGATGACGGAAAGAGTAGACGGTCTACGCCGCAAAGAGAGCCGGGCAGCAGGTGCAAGCCCGGACGGTCGACCCCGCCGAACATGGCTCCCGAGCAACAGACGGTGAACGTTCCATTTGCGCAAGCCCTTTGCGGGTCATGCCCGATACAGCATGGGCTTATGCCCCCGTTTTTTGATGGGGAAGTAGGGTGGTTACAAACAGGATGACATTGCGCATACTGTCCTTACACGGACGGTGGCGTTTTTTTATTTTCATCAAGCAAGACTATAACCGCAGGAGGAAACAACCATGCCGGAAAAACAAAAGTTTTATATCACAACCCCGATTTACTACCCGAGCGCCGATCTGCACATCGGCCATGCGTACTGCACCGTCGCCACCGACGCCATCGCAAGATACAAGCGCCAGCGTGACTTTGACGTGTTCTTTTTGACAGGATCGGACGAGCACGGTCAAAAGATTGAACGCAAGGCAAAGGCGACCGGCGAAACGCCGCAGCAGTATGTTGACCGCATCGTCGCGGGCTTTAAGAGCCTTTGGAAGCTGCTGGACATTTCCTATGATAAGTTTATCCGCACCACCGACGACGAGCATGTTGCCGCCGTGCAGAAGATCTTCCAAAAGCTCTACGATCAGGGCGACATCTACAAATCCAGCTACACCGGTCACTACTGCACCCCGTGCGAAAGCTTCTGGCTCGAGCGGCAGCTGGTGGACGGCAAATGCCCCGACTGCGGCGGCAAGGTGGAGCTTGTGGAGGAGGAAAGCTACTTTTTTAAGGTATCCAAGTACGCCGACCGCCTGATCGAGCACATCAAGACCCATCCGGAATTTATCCAGCCCGCCTCCCGCGCAAACGAGATGCTGCAAAACTTCCTCCTGCCCGGGCTTGAGGATCTTTGCGTATCGCGCACAAGCTTCAAGTGGGGCATCCCGGTCGCGTTTGACCAGAAGCACGTCGTGTACGTGTGGCTCGACGCGCTTTCCAACTACATCACGGCGCTCGGCTGGGGCTCGGACGACGATTCGCTGTATCAAAAATTTTGGCCTGCCGACGTACACATCGTGGGCAAGGAGATCGTGCGCTTCCACACGATCATCTGGCCGATCATGCTCATGGCGCTGGGGCTTCCCTTGCCCAAGCAGGTATTCGGTCACGGCTGGCTGGTGCTCGATGGCGGCAAAATGTCCAAATCCAAGGGCAATGTCGTTGATCCCGTCAAGCTGTGCGAGCGCTACGGCGTGGACGCCATCCGCTACTTTTTGCTGCGCGAGGTGCCGTTCGGTTCGGACGGCGTGTTCTCCAACGAGGCGCTGATCGGCCGCATCAACACCGACCTTGCAAACGACCTTGGCAACCTCCTCTCCAGAACGGTCGCCATGATCGGCAAATATTACGACGGCGTGATCCCCGC
>CAZWUK010000072.1:0-10454 GCA_964636685.1 uncultured Oscillospiraceae bacterium | reverse complement strand
GAAAAAAACGTCATCGGCTCGGCAAGCGTCGGATGCGAGATCGTGAGCGCATATGCCCAGAGCGCAATCTGCGTGCCGACCGTGGCGTTTGGATGGTAGCGCTGGTCGCCGTGGATGGGCAGACAGGCGTTTTTCAGCTGTACACGGATCTGGTGCGCCCGACCCGTGAACAGCTCCACGTCCAATAGCGCCATGCCGTCTTTTTTTGCGATCGTGCTGTAACGAAGCTTTGCAAGCTTTGCGCCCTCCGTTCCCTCCGGCACAACGGAGGAGGAAAAGGTCGCCTCGTCCTTTTTGAGCCAGTCGGTCAATTCCGCCTGCGGCGCGGGGTCACCGTCCACGATGGCAACATAGCGCTTTTTTGCCTCCCGTCCGCGAAACTGCGCGTTCAGCCGCTGCGCCGCCTTGCTGGTGCGCGCAAAGACCATCACGCCGCCCACGGGACGATCCAGCCGGTGGATCAACGCAAGATAGACCTCGCCGGGTTTGTGGCAGGTCTCCTTGATATAGCGCTTACACAGGGTCAAAAGATCCTCGTCGCCGCTCACATCCGCCTGTACGGGGATGTTGACCGGCTTTTCGACCACCAATAGATGATTGTCCTCATAGAGTACGTTCATGCCTTTTCCCATCTTCCGCTGGCGCCGCAGGGCAAAACCAGTCCGCCGCGCAGAATGGGCAGTCCGACCTCGTCCGCCGCCGCGTTTCCTTGCGGCAGCGCCACCTTTAGCACATCGAGCAGCACCGAGGGCGCAAGCCCGGTCGTGTAGGAGTTGATGAGGAAAAACGCCGGATCGTCGGAGAGCAGCTTTGCGCAGTCCGCCACGAGCGGGTACAGATCGTCCTCAATCTTCCACATCTCGCCGTCCGGCCCCCTGCCGTAGCTTGGCGGGTCGAGCAGGACGCCGTCATATCGGTTGCCCCTGCGCAATTCGCGCTTGACGAATTTGACGCAGTCGTCCACGATATAGCGAATCGGCGCATCGGAAAGTCCGCAAGCCGCCGCGTTATCCTTTGCCCAGGCAACCATGCCCTTTGCCGCGTCCACATGCACCGTCTCCGCGCCCGCCTTGGCGCAGGCGCACGTCGCGCCGCCCGTATAGGCAAACAGATTCAGCACACGCACAGGCGCATCGGAGCGCTGCTTTCTCCTTTCAATGCACGCCCGCATCCAGTCCCAGTTGACCGCCTGCTCGGGGAACAGCCCCGTGTGCTTAAAGCCCGTCGGACGCACGACAAACGTGAGATCGCGATAGGAAATCGTCCAGCTTTCCGGCAGCGTCCTTTGATATTCCCAGTGTCCGCCGCCCGTCGCGCTGCGGTAATACACAGCATCCGCGTCCTGCGCCGTCATGGGCCAGACTGCCTGCGGATCGGGGCGCAAGAGCGTCACGTTCTTCCATTGCTCCAGCTTATTGCCGCTGCCCGCGTCCAAGATGCGGTAATCCTTCCAACCGTCGGCCAAATACATCTTATGCCTGCTCCTCCCGCTTCTTTTTGCGGAACCCGTCGATCAATACAAACACCATACCGATAGCAATGGTCAAGTAGTACGTCATCACGCGCCACAGCAGCATGCCCGCAAGGCGCGCGCCGTCGAAAAACGCTGTGAATATGGCATAGAAGCCGCCCTCCGACGCGCCCGCCGCGCCCGGCAGCGGAATAAACGCCACGGAGATGAGCAGCATCGCCTGCATGAAAAACAACGTGAAGAACGACGCTTCGGAAAAGCCCAGCCCGCGATAGACAAAATAGGTCACGGAGATATACGCCGAAACCTCGACGATCGCCGTCAAAAGAATCAATACCATGCCGCCCTTGTGGTCAAGCGCAAAGGAGACAGCCTGCTTGTAATCGCTCACAAACCCGTCGAACGCCATCAGCATTTTTTCGGTCATCTCCGGGCGGCGTTTGAAAAACACTCGCCCGACAAAGCGGCACACGGCGTTTCCTCCGCGGGACACCCAGTCCGGCCGGATCATGAGCAGCACGCCTGTAACCGAGCAGAACGCATGCGATATAAAACCGATGATAAACATCACAAACATCGTGGTGCTTTCGGCAATCAGCATCCCGCCGCGAAGAATCACGCCGACAAGCCCGATCGCGGAGAGCGTGATGTGCCACGCCATAAACTTGACCATCAGCACGCTTGTAGCGGTGCCGACGTTGATGCCGCGGCTGCGCATCTGGATCACCTGAAAGGGTTGTCCGCCGGAGGCAAGCGGCGTCACCGCGCTGTAAAAAAAGCCCAGCATGGTCGTGAGCAGTCCCTCCGGAAAGCTTTGCGGGATCTGCATATCGCGGCACGCAATCAGATACATGACCGTATCGCCGAGATAGTACAGCAAAACGCACAAAAACGCACCCAGCAGCCAGACGGGGTCCATCTGCGCGATCACTTCGTCGATTTTCTTAACGTCCGGATCAAATAAGATGAAGCCGATCAGTACCGCAAATGAGACCAGCAGTACGAGGATTCGTTTCCATGGCCATTTTTTCATAAACACCCCTCATTATCCCGTGCGAACCGCGTCAAAAAAATCGCCGGGTCGTTCCCTTGTCCCGTGCATGCCGCACAAGCGCGCCCCTATCCCCCGGAGCGGACGCTTTGCGCATCCTATCCGCGAATCCCGCCGCATATTCTTTTATCAGTATACCATTGCTTGACGCAAACGGGCAACAGCGCGCTGCCGGAAAAGGTGAACACTTTGCGTCTCATTTCTTAAATTCAGCAAAAGAAAGGGACTTTTGTCGCTGTTTCAAACGCCGGCGCCGCTTTTTTCCATCGCTTGCTTTCTGTCGTGCGGTCACGTTTTGCAATGACCCTTCCTGCCTGCGCCAGGTGCAAAATCACACGGATCGACGCCGGTTTTTTCGGATCGTCAATCACGGTATCGAATACTATATATTGTATGTCAAAACGCGATAATTAGCGGATCGCCACAATTTATGGGATATCTTTGCTTCGAGCAAAACCATGAAAAACCGCCCGAAAAGGCGATTCGCGCGTCTTTTCCATTCTTCGCGCCCCCCTCGACAAAACCAGTCCAATTGCACCCCTACCAACGCGAAAAAAACGTTGTTACAATTTGGGTACAAGCTAAAAATAAGGGTTTAGGGGGTTTGAACATGTCTAATTTTCGGGTGTTGCTCGTCGATGACAACGTGAGTTTTCTGGAAACCATGCGCAGTGCTTTTTCGGCCCGCGAGCAGATCTCCGCAGTCGAAACCGCTCAGGACGGCAAGGAGGCGCTGGACAAGCTGCAAAAGAGCAAGTATGACGTCATGCTGCTCGACCTCATCATGCCGCAGGTCGATGGTCTGGGCGTTCTCGAGCAGCTCAAGCTGATCTGTCCGGACGCCGCCCCCGCCGTCATCGTTGTCTCCGCCATGCGCAACGAGAACATGATCCGGCGCTGCTGCGCGCTGGGCGCGCGGTATTTCATCGTCAAGCCCGTCGAGCCGGACGCTTTGGTCAAGCGCGCGCTCGAAATGGTGCAGCAGGAGCCTGCGCAGGGCGGCATGATGAATTACTCCCAGCCGCCGCGCTCCCTCGACGAAAAAATCACCTCGGTGTTTCTTGTGGCAGGCATTCCCGCGCATATCAAGGGCTATCATTACCTGCGCGAAGGAATCCGCATGGTCTACTTCCAGCCGCAGCTCATCAATCGGATTACAAAAGAGCTGTACCCCGGCATCGCAAAGCGCTTCAACACCTCCGCCAGCAAGGTGGAGCGCGCAATCCGCCATGCCATTGAGGTTGCCTGGACGCGCGGCAAGATTGAAAATCTCAACGCACTGTTTGGTTTCCACATCTACGGCAAGAACGATAAGCCGACGAACGGAGAATTCATCGCGCTGGTCGCCGACAAGCTGCTGATGGAGGAACAGGGTCGGGAAAAGGCCGTCTGAGCAGCTTTGCCCGGACAGCAGCCGTCCCGTCCTGCAAAAGCCGACTGCACACCGTCCCGTCCTTCCCGGGGCTTGTGCAGCCGGTTTTTTGTTCTCCTGCATCAAAATGCAGGCATCGAACATACTTTCGATTGCGGTAAATGTCGGCTTTTGAGGAATTATACGCCGCCTTTTCCTTGTTTTTCACAGGTTATACACATTTCCACACCCCAAAATGCGTGGTGTTGTGGATAACACGGTGGACAATGTGGATAATTCCGCCCCTGTTTTCCACACAGCGCCACATGCACGCTGTGCATAAAATGCGTAATCGCGCGCCTGCAAAATCCAAAAAACAAGCTGTTTTTTTGCAGGATTCCCTGCCTGTCCTTCGTTGACAGCGGCAACCTTTCCCGCCTCAGCCGCGCAGCTGCACCGGATCGTGCACGCCCGGTACCAGATCGGACTGTCCCCAGAAAAGCGCGTCTGCCCACATGCGCTGAATGTCGCTGCCTTCACCGGAATGCTGTGAAAGATACTCGCCCATGAACACCATCGCCATCGAGCTGCCGCCGTCCAGATTATACGCGCTTGTGCAGCCGTAGCTGTAAAACAGATGCGAAAACGCCACCACGGAAATGCCGATGCTGTGCCTTGCCTGCCGTCCGTCCACGGTAATGGCGATCAGGTGCCCCGGCTCGACCATGCCGACGCCACAGCGTGGATTTACATTGCCGAGGGTTGTGCGAAAAGCGTCGTCGTCACATTCGCCGTCATAGACCAGCGTCGGCCCGAAGGAGAACGTATTTTCCACGCCCAGCTCCAAAAGCGCCTGCGGCGTCGTCGTGTTGCGGCGGAATATCCGGATAGACAGCTCCTTTGGCAGCATTGCGAGCGTATCCTGCGCTTGATTGCCGCTGTATACGGTTCCGTTTCGCATGAGAATACCCTTCAGCTCCGTCTCCGCGCGGGTCAGATTGTCTCCGGTGATGGCGAGCACCGCCTTTTGCTCGCGCGCCATGCTGCGCGGATCCTGAAAGTTCATGCCGCCATCCCGCAGTCCGGGACGAAACGCATCGGTTTTTCGCATACGAATATCCGCCACGCAGTAGCAGATGGGTTTTCCGGTATTTGTCGTTGTATGAATCCGGTCGATCAAAATGGAAAGCGTGTCCGTGCGATATTCCCAGTGCTCGTTCTCCGTATCAAATACGACGACCTCGGCAGGGTCGTCCGGCTGGCGAAAATAGCTGTCCTCGTCCGCTTCGACCGGGACAGGCGGTTTGGCCGCCGCCAGCTTTTCCATCACGCGCGACACACCCTCTCCCGCCGGTCGGGTTAAATCGTTTTCATCCAATCCCGCCAGCAGATCGCTGCTCGATGGATTTTTGAGCGCATCCTTCGCGCTGTACGCCAGTCCGTAAACGGCCTGCGTATCGGGATGCTCGTCCCCCACGCACAGCGCCGTCCTGCTTGACGCGCTGTAATCGGCATAGAGAAGCTGCTCTACCTCCAGCGCCGTCTTGCCGCCGTATGCGTTGAGCTTTGTATCGCGTGAAAGCGTCACCGCCCCCTCTGAAAACCGATGCAGATAGACGCGCCGCACCTGCCACTGCGTTTTTTGGGCACTGGGCTTTGCGGCAAGCGTCGCAGCGCGCAGTGCGCTCGACGCCGCCATGCGGTGTGCTCCGTGCCCAAACTCCCCGTTTTCATCGTGCGTTACCACGACCGCCGGGCGATAGGTGCGGTACAGCTCCGTCAGATACCGTTCCAGCTGCTTGGCGTTCCAGTACGTTTCTGCCGTCTTGCGCGTATCCGCATACATATACGGGAAATCCGCAAACTTGACCGTGATGCTGTCCCCAAGCTTGGCGCACGACGTCAGCGCCTCGCGCTTTTGCTGCTCGTTTTCCGCCGACAGGTAGACCACTACGATCCTTCTCCCCTCTTGCCCGCCGTAAATCGGCAATATTCCGGGGAGAAAGAGATATTCGTCGCCGGGATGCGCGCACACCAGCAGGAGGTCTGTTTGGGCATATTCCGCCGCGGCGGTCTCTGCGTTCGCAGTCGGCACGATGGCGCACAGCATGCCAATGGCAAGCAGCAATGTCGCAATGCGTTTTTGCATGGTGATTCCTTTCTTGTCTCAACGCGTCGAAAACGTTGGTACAGCCCGAATCAAAGCGCCTCCGGGCGGTGGCTTCTGATTTGCTTGTTGTTACTCGCTTTTGTTCGCATGTAACAGAATTTGGTGCTCCGTGTAACAAGCGGCGGGTACACCGGGTTCCTGGCTTGGGCGGACGCCCTTTTTCAAACGATCTGTCGCATAACCTCGCCGAATTTTTGATGGATCACAAGATCCGCGCCCGTGTCCCGTCCGGTATCGGAAAGATTGATGACCACAAGCGAATCGCCGGAAAAATAGTCCGCAAGCCCCGCAGCCGGATACACCTTGAGCGACGTGCCGCCGATGATGAGTAGATCCGCGCGCGAAATGTGCTGTATCGACTGCCTTAACGTGTCGGAATCCAGCTCCTCCTCATAGAGTACGACGTCCGGCTTGATGATTCCGCCGCAGCCGCAATGCGGGACGCCCTCCTGCCGGAGAATTTCCTCCAGCGTATAAGCCTGATGGCAGTCCATGCAATGGTTGCGGTAGACGCTCCCATGCAGCTCCAGCACGTTTTTGCTGCCCGCCATCTGGTGCAGCCCATCGATATTTTGCGTAATGACGGCCGTAAGCTTTCCGGTCTGCTCCAAACGCGCAAGCGCCTTGTGTCCCTCGTTTGGCACGGCGTCTGGACAGAGCAGAAATTTGCGGTAATAGTCGTAAAACACATCCGTATGCCGCAGGAAAAACGAATGCGACAGCAGCGTCTCCGGCGGAAAGCCATACGCTTCAATCGCCTTGAAGATTCCGCTCTCGCTGCGAAAGTCCGGAATGCCGCTCTCGGTGGAAATCCCCGCACCGCCCAAAAACGCGATGCGACGGGCTTTTTCCACGCGCTGCTTCAATTCAAAAATATCTTTTTTCATGCTACTATTATAGCATAGCTATGGTATACTTTTTCTATGGATATTCGATTTAAAAATGCAAAAATTGCTGCTTTTTGTGACGGGCTTTCACAGGTGACGGAAGGCGAGATTCACGTGTCCGACGACGTCATTTCCTACGTTGGCCCCAAGCCTGACGTTCCCATCGCCTTTGATCGGGAGATCGACTGCCATGGCAACCTGCTTTTGCCCGCGTTCAAGAACGCGCACACGCACTCGGGCATGACCTTTCTGCGCTCGTTTGCGGACGATCTGCCGCTGCAAACCTGGCTGACCGAGAAGGTATTCCCATTTGAAGCGCAGCTCACGCCGGACGACGTCAACGTATTGTCGCGCCTTGCGATCCTCGAGTATCTTTCGAGCGGCATGAGCACGAATTTTGACATGTACTATAACCGCGACGCCATTGCGGACGCGTCCATCTCGCTGGGCTTTCGCACGGTGCTGATGGGCGCAGCCAACGACTTTGGCGGTACTGCCGCGGAAATGGAACGCGAATACAAAAAATTCAACGTGCTGCACCCGCGCATCTCCTACCGCATGGGCTTCCACGCGGAGTACACCACTTCCCTCCCCCTGATGCAGGATATTGCGGCCATGACGCGGCAGTACAAAGAGCCGCTGTTTGCCCACATTGCAGAGACGAAGGCCGAGGTGGAGGGCTGCGTTTCGCGCTACGGGATGCGGCCCCTTGCGCTGCTCGATTCGCTCGGCATGTTTGCGTACGGCGGCGGCGGATTCCACTGTGTGCATGTTTCAGAGCAGGAAATGGAGATCATGCAGCGGCGCGGGCTGTATGCCGTCACCTGCCCCGGCTCCAACACCAAGCTTGCCAGCGGCATCGCGCCCATCCATGAATATCTTGAACGCGGCATCCCCGTCGCCATCGGCACGGACGGGCCCGCTTCCAACAATTGCCTTGACATGTTCCGCGAGATGTTTCTCGTCACGGGCTTGCAAAAGCTGTTGCACGGCGCGGACGCGGTAGACGCCATCGACGTACTGCGCATGGCATGCTGCAACGGCTCGCGGTGTCTGGGGCTTCCCGACTGCGACAGCCTTGCCCCCGGCAAGCAGGCGGACATCGTCATGATCGATCTCGACCGTCCCAATATGCAGCCGGTCAACGACGTGCTGAAAAACGTTGTGTACAGCGGCAGCAAGGAAAACGTCAAGATGACGATGGTTGCCGGTCGCGTGCTCTATGAAAACGGCGCATTTTTTGTGAATGACGATCCGGAGCGCATCTATCGCGCCGCAAACGCCGTCATCAACCGCATGCGCTAACCGGGCCAAATAAGGCAAGGGCGCTGTGCAATTTGCCGCGCAGCGCTCTTTTCTATTCTTCGTATGCCGCCCGGCGGCGGGTTCCCCCGCGCGGCGCCGAACGCCCATCGTCCATATTCAGCTCTTGGTCGTAAAAACATTGCCGCAGCGGGTGCAGGTCACGCGCAGCTTTCCCTTGCCGCGCGGCACGCGAAGCCGCTGGGCGCATTGCGGACAGGAAAAGTATTTGTACTGCTTGATCTCGCTCCACGTGGGATTTTTGCGCGCTTTGGCAGCGCGGCGGGGCTTTGCGTCCGTGCCGGAGGGCTGGAACAGATTCCGAAAGAACGTTCGCACCGCCGTCACGGCGGTCAGATACTTCAGATTCTCCTGATAGCGTTTGGCATAATCCTTGGAAAACAGACGAAACACCGCATAGACCAGACAGAAGCCGTACAGCGCGGTGAATACATATCGCGCGGCGTTTCCGTATGGAAAAAACATGGAGGCAATCAGCAATACAAGCCCGGCAATCAGCAGGGTTTTGTTCAATTCATCCAGCGCTCTGCGTCCCTGAAACATTACTTTTCTCCTCGTATCCACAATCTAGCCGTCAGCGGCGGAAGCGTCAGGCACATCGGTTCCTCCATCTGTCGCCGCTCCCCGGTCAGCGCCTCGCGGTAAACGCCCGCCAGTCGCACGGGGATATTTCCGTCCGCGCCTTCCAAAAGCGCGTCGCCCGAAACGGTCACAAGCTGCTCCGTCGTGCCGCGGTTGACCGCAAGCACAGCCACATCCTCCCCGTCATAGCGGATCACGGCAAACACGTCGGGGGTAATCGCGCCCATACGGCACAGACCGTGCTTGAGCGCGCCGTTTTCCTTGCGGGTCTTCATCAGGGCGGTCACGGGGTTGAAGATCGTATCGTCCACCCGCTCCCACGCCATCGTTTTTCGGTTGAAGGGATCCGCCATGCCGTCCATGCCGATCTCGTCGCCGTAGTACACGCACGGTACGCCCGGCAAACACATCTGGATGGCGGTCGCCAGTACAAAGCGCCTTTTGCCGATCTCCTTTTGCGCCTCGGTGGGAAGCCATTCGGCCTGCTCCTCGCGGGGAATCGCGTTGCGATCCGGCGCGCCGGAAAGCGCGGACAGCGCCCGCACCTGATCGTGCGAGGACAGGAGGTTCAGCGCCGCTTCATAAAAGGGTCTTGGGTAATGCTCGCGCAGCATCTGCATGCGGCGGTTATACCCGTTTGCATCGATCGCGCCGGTCAAAAACGCGATCGTATCGTCTCGGAAGGGGTAGTTCATGGCGGAGTCCAGCTCGTCGCCGTTGACATAGCCGCGCCGCCCGTCGCCGCCGTACTTGTTGGAGCAGTCCTCCCAAATTTCGCCCAGCAGCACGCCGTCCGGATCGTTTGCCTTGATCCTGCGGCGAAGAATGCGAATAAACTCGTCCGGCAGCTCGTCGGCAACGTCCAGCCGCCAGCTTGACGCGCCATGATCCGCCCAGTGGGAGAGCACGCCGTTTTTGCCGGCGATATAGTCCACATAGGAGGGCGTCAGCTCCCAGACGTTCGGCAGCGTATCAAAGTCCCACCAGCAGTCATATTCGTCCGGGAATTTTTGGAAGGTGTACCATTCATAATACGGCGAAGCAGGCCCTTGATATGCGCCGGGGTTTTCAAACAAATTGTTACGATTGAAATACTTGCTGTCCGACCCGGTATGGGAAAATACCCCGTCGAGCATCACCGAGATGCCGCGGCTCTTTGCCTCGCTGCACAGGGCGGCAAAGTCTGAGGACGTACCCAGCAGCGTATCGATCGAATCATAATCGGCAGTATTGTAGCGGTGGTTGCTAAACGCCAAAAAGACCGGGTTCAGGTACAGACAGCTCACGCCAAGCGACGCAAGGTAGGGAAGCTTTTCTCTTATGCCGTTGAGATCGCCGCCAAAGTAGTCGTCCGGACGGTAATAGCCCGTATCCTCCGAGGGCAGATAGTACGGCTCCTCCTGCCATGAATCGTGTACGCGAAGCTGCCGCCCGCCCGCTTCCATCTCTTTTACACGCGCCGAAAATGCGTTTTGATCGCTGCAATAGAACCGGTCGGGAAATCTCTGATAGCACAGCCCCTCCCGAAACTTTTTCGGCGTCTGAAAGTCGGGGGCATAGACGGTGATCTGCCACGCGCGCGGCTCCTGCTCGGAAAATTCACCCTCGCCGCTTTCCGC
>CAZWUK010000071.1:9280-10537 GCA_964636685.1 uncultured Oscillospiraceae bacterium | reverse complement strand
AGCATTTCAAGCCTGAAAATGCGGTTTGAGTGGAACTTTTTCTGGAAGTTCACGTTTTGGACGGCGTTCCTGTGAGAAGGGGAGCTGTCCGCGCCAAAGCTGCCGCCGGGAACGCCTGCCCTTTCAAAGCGGCAGATCGCCTGCACAGTTCCTTTTCTGACCGTCCCATATTGTCCGGCGCCGGGGATTAACAGATTGTGATTCATCTTGTTCTCCTGCTGGCTCATGCTGTCTTCCGTACCCGCCCGCTTGCGCAAACCCGGTCTGGCTCGGCTGCGGCGGCCGGCAAAATAGCCGCCATCGCTTTTCTAGAAGCTGACGCCGCAGCCGCCGGCAAACAGGCGGCTTGTCGCTGCTGCGACATTGCTCCGATCCCATTCCGATCTCTGTTATGCGCACCGTCATTAGGCGGCCTGCGCCGAACGCGGCGGTCGGGCGCGTAGCTGCGGCGCGGCGCGGATCGGCGTCCTTGGCAAGCTCTGCACCGGTCGCCCGTGCTGGAGCGTGCTTTTAAAATCACGCAAGCGCAATTTCACGCCTTCGACCTGCATATTTCCGTTAAAAAGCCTCGCCTCAGCACCACTAAGCCTGCGCTTTTTGCCGCAATCTGCAAGATGGTGACGCAAAATTTCATCCGGCAGACTTTAAAACACACTCTTAAAAGATCGATGAATTACCAATTCCTCGATAAAGCGCGCAAATATAACACGTACAGCATAGCAATAAACGATGCAAAACGCAAGAAGCGGCCGGCAAAAAACGCACGTTTTCAGCGGCGGGAGCCGAGACGCCTGCCCTTTGATTGTTTCCCCGCGCACTGACCGGAATGGGCTTGACCCAAGGCGCCGTGCCGCCGCAAAGCAAGCGTACGGCTCCCAGACCGATTCGGCGCGTATTCGTGACAGCATTTTCCGATCCGTGACTTTTCGGCACGGTATATATTCGGCAGGTTGTCCCAAATTCTTTTTGGGAACACACTCCGGTGAAAACCGCCTTTATCCATGGAAACGCCGGCGCGGAATTGTTTTGCAGAACCTGCGGGGAAACCGTCCGCTTCTTTGACCGACGGGTTTGGGTATAGCATTATTTAACAGCTTAACCAACAATATGCTGACCGCTGCACAAGAAATAGTGCTGATATGTCAAAAAGTGTTAAAAACAAACTATCAATTGGCTTTGCCGGAGGGTCTGGCACCCGTTTTACGTGCGACTCACCTGCCTATACGGGGAACGCACCGGGGGATTTTAGACGCCATA
>CAZWUK010000071.1:0-9180 GCA_964636685.1 uncultured Oscillospiraceae bacterium | reverse complement strand
TGGGCGCGCAGGCAATCAACGCGATCTCGCTTATCAATTCGGGTTACGGTTTGGCGCTTGTGCTTTCCACGCTGCTGGGCGCGGCTCCGAACGCAACCGGGCGGCAAACCGAAAAAAACGCCAAAGTAAGGTGTGCCGCGAAGATCGGCAGCGCCCTCGAAAGCCCCGACCGTCTATACGCCTTTCACGAACAGATTACGGCGCAAAACCGAAGAAAAAATCGGAACGCCGGACAAAAGTGGACGAAATGGCAAGATCATACAACATTTTTGTTACAGCATCATTTTACCTGTTGCAACGAAAAAACTGAAAGTATATACTGAAATCATGTTGAAGCGTGCTTGGCAGACAACGGGGCGATGCAGCCGGATATTGTTATGCGGCGTCTGCTGCAGCCTCCTGTTTGCCTGTGGCGGCGGGATGCGGGCAGACGGCTCTGACGTATCCGGGAACAGCGGCGCCGTGACGTATGCCGTACGCGTACCGGAGGCGTCCGGAACGGTCGTCTACGCGGACAACGGCGTGACCATCGATGCGTCCCACACCGATTTCGGCTATGTCATGATACGCTGCAAGAGCGCTTCTGATCGCTTGAAGGTGCGCATTGGTACGGAGATCCAGACCTATACCTACGATCTTGCGGGCGACGACGCCTATGTGGCGTTTCCGCTGCAGCTGGGAGACGGCGCGTACAACGTGCGTGTTTTGGAGCATGTTTCCGACGATCTGTACAGCGTGCTGTATGCTGTGGACGTCGCGGTCACGCTCGAGGACGGCGCGCTGCCGTTCCTGTACGCCAGCCAGTATGTCGATTTCAATGCGGACTCCGCATGCGTGAAGAAATCTGTCGAACTTGTCGGCGCGGAAACGGAAGGCGCGCGCGCCGCGGAGAAGCTGTTTCGCTTCGTTGCCGATACCATTGCGTATGATTATGAAAAAGCCGCGACGGTGCAGTCGGGCTATCTGCCCGATCCCGACGCGACGCTTGCCGAGGAAAAGGGCATCTGCTTTGATTACAGCGCTCTGCTTGCGGCGATGCTGCGGGTACAAAGCGTGCCGACCAAGGTCGTCATTGGCAATGTGACGCCCGAGAACATCCTGCACGCATGGAACCTTGTCTATTATGACGGGGACTGGCACTGGATGGACGCAACACTCGACGGTACGGGACACAAGGAGCGCGATTACACCGCGCAGCGGGTCTACTGACCCCGGGAGGAGAAGCCTATGGCAAAAAAACATGCCGCAATGCTGCCGCCGGCAGAGATCGCGCTTTTGTGCGACCAGCTTTCCATGATCCTTTCTGCCGGCGTTCCCTTGCAGGAGGGGCTGGAAACGGTGGCGGACGCCTATCGGGATACGCCGTTTTTTAACAGCTTTACCCAAATGCACGACAGCGTGGAGGGGGGCGGCTCCCTTGCGCAGGCAGCAGCAGCGGCGGGGATTTTCCCGGGGTATCTTGTTTCGATGCTGCATATCGGTGAATATACCGGAAAGCTGGACGAGGTGCTGTCGCTCTTGTCGCGGTATTACGACTGGGAGAGCGAGATCATGAGATCGTTGAAAAACGCCGTGATATATCCTGCCGTCCTGCTCGCGATGCTTGCGGCGGTGATCGGCGTTTTGGTAATATGGGTGCTGCCCGTGTTTGCACGCGTATTCGCGGGGCTTGGCGCGGAAGCCGGCGGGACGGCGCAAGGCGCGATGTCCGTCGGCATGGGAATCGGAACGGCCGTATTGATCGCTGTGGGCATCGTACTTGCTGCCGCGGCGATTGTCGGCGTCCTGCTGACGACAAAAAAACGAGAGCGTGTCCTGACCGGTCTGCGCCGGTTGTTTCCGGCGTTTGGCTATGTGTCGGAGCGGCTTTGCGCGGGCAGATTCTGCGCCGTAATGCAGATGACGCTGCTTTCGGGCAGCACAACGGCGATGGGCGTCGAGCTTTCGGAGGATGTGATCTCCGATCCCGTCTATCGGCGGCGCGTGGCGCATTGCGGAGAATTGCTGGAGACGGGCGCGTCGTTTGCCGAGGCGACAGCCAAAGCGGATCTATTGGAGGACATTCATCAAAAGCTGGTGCATTTCGGCGCGGACGCCGGACAGCTCGACAGCGTGATGGGGAAGCTTGCCATACTCTATCAGGAGGAAACCGACCTTGGGCTCCGACATCTGGTGTCTCTGATCGAGCCGTCGCTTGTGACGGTGCTTTCTGTGGTGATCGGCGGGATTCTGCTTTCGGTCATGCTGCCGCTGGTCGCCATTCTTTCAACGCTGGTCTGATGGAGCGCGCACAGCGAACGGAAGCAACCCACGGCCGCGGATGGCGGTGCGAGCAGGAAAGGAGATTTCGATGCAGAGCCGCAGCAGAAAAACACAGTCCAAAAAGCACGGCGTCCTCTGGACGGCGCTCTTTGGCGCGCTGCTGCTCGGTTGCTTTGCGCTTGGAATCGGCCGGATCACGGACAGCGCGTCGTCCAATGAGAAAATGCGTTTGAACGATGCGATCCGGCGCGCGCTTGTGACGTGCTATGCCATTGAGGGACGGTATCCGGCTTCGCTGGAGCAGCTTTGCCGGGACTATGGGATCGCCTATGACGCAGATCGGTATTTTGTGCTGTACGAAGCCTTTTCGGAGAATCTCATGCCGGACGTGACGGTCGTGGGGCTGGGAGGCGGACAATGACGGGCAAAACGATGCTGGACAGGCAGGGACGCAGCGCGGGCAATTTGTTTACGTTTGCGCTGCTCGGCGTGTTCTCGGTGCTGGCGCTGTTTGCGGTGATCGCGGGAGCGCGCGTTTACCATGGCGTCGCCGACACCGCGGAGGAAAATTATCGCGTGCGCACCGCAATGACCTATGTGGCGGGGAAGGTGCGAAAGACTGACGCGAACGGACAAATCGCGGTGCTGCAGGCGGATGGTACGACCGTGCTGACGCTGCGGGAGGAAATCGACGGAGCGCAGTTTGAAACCTACATCTATTATACCGAGGACGGGATCTGTGAATACTTTGGACGCGGCGGTCAGGCGTTTTCAACCGCGTACGGGGAAAAGATTGTGGATGCGGCCGGCTTCTCCGTATCGCTTGAGGACGGTTGCCTGCACCTTTCGGTAACGGATGCGGAGAACATCGAGCATCGATTGACGCTGTACCTGCAATGCGGGACGGAGGCGGAGACATGAAGCAGAAACGGATCGGCGCCGTATCCGGGATCAGTCCGGTTTTGTATGAGATGACGGTGATGCTGCTGTTTCTCGGCGTCTGCGCAGCGGTGGTGATGCAGCTGCTTGCGGGCGCACATGCCACAGCCGCGCGCAGCGCGGTGGAGAGCCGGGCGCTGTTGCAGGCGGAAAGCTATCTGGAAACGGCAAAAGCTGATCCGGAGGCGGTCGTGGCGTCCTGCGACGATTCCTGCGAGCATGAAAAAATCTATTACGATCGGGAGAGCGGGATTCAGTATACGCTCCTTGTAGAGCAGTCGCCAACGCCTGCG
The DNA here is from genome assembly GCA_964636685.1 of uncultured Oscillospiraceae bacterium. GTDB lineage: Bacteria > Bacillota > Clostridia > Christensenellales > CAG-138 > CAZWUK01. The sequence continues at coordinate 5,686 of CAZWUK010000071.1, read as the reverse complement.
GGACGGTATTATACCATCGACGTTACGGCGGCGCTCGACGGGGAAACGCTCCTGACCCTTTCCACGGGGCGGTATATCCCGCATGGGGAGGACGCCGCATGAAGCAACATCAAACCGGCGCCGGAATCGGCGCGGCGTCGATCCTTGTGATTCTCATGTGCCTGTGCCTGACGGTATTTGGCGTTTTGTCGCTGGTCACAGCGCGCGCCGACCGGAAGCTGACGGAGCAGACCATTGCCGCCGCCGAGGCGTATTATCGCGCGGATGCGGCGGCGCAGCAGCAGTTTGCGGCACTCGACGCCGCGGCGCGAGCCGGAACGGATTTGCGGCAGGCGCTGCCGGAGGCGGTCGTGGCCGACGGCAAGGTGTCGTACGCCGTGCCGGTGTCGGAGGGACTTCTGCTTTCGGTCGTTCTGGAAAAGGACGGCGCGGGGCTGAAAATCGCCGCCTATCGGCTGACGGCAAGCGGCGACTGGGCGGTTCCCGACGGGCTCAACGTTTATACGCTGCCATAAGAGATGGGAGATGGAAACAGAAATGGACATGAAAGAAATTTTATCCGGCAGCATGGCGCGGGGCGGCTCCGATATTTTTCTGCTGCCGGGGGCGCCGATCTCCATGAAGATCAACGGGGAGGTGACGCCGCTGTTTCCCGGCGCCGAGACGCCGGATGATACGGAACGTATTGCAAAGGAGATCTACAGCACAAGCGGACGGGATATGGAGCGGCTGTATCGGACGGGCGACGACGATTTTTCGTTTTCGCTGCGCGGCGTAGGCCGGTTTCGCTGCAACGCGTACCGCCAGCGAAACTCCCTTGCCATGGTGCTTCGCGTGGTGTCGTTTTCCCTGCCGGATGCACAGCGGATGCAAATTCCCGAGCAGGTGATGCGCCTTGCGGACGTGCCAAAGGGGTTGGTTTTGATTACCGGGCCCGCGGGCAGCGGGAAGTCCACAACGCTTGCATGTCTGATCGACCGGATCAACCAGCGTTATGCCGACCATATTATCACGATTGAGGATCCGATCGAATTCATACACCCGCATAAAAAGAGCATCGTTTCACAGCGGGAGATCGAGCATGACACGGAAAACTACGCGTCCGCATTGCGCGCGGCGCTGCGGCAGGCGCCCGATGTGATTTTGCTCGGTGAAATGCGGGATTATGAAACGATACAGACCGCGCTGACCGCTGCGGAAACAGGGCAACTGGTGCTCTCCACCCTGCATACGGTGGGCGCGGCGAAAACCATCGACCGTATCATCGATGTTTTTTCGCCCAACCAGCAGCAACAGATTCGCATGCAGCTTTCGCTGGTGCTGCGGGCGGTAGTCTCCCAACAGCTGATTCCGACGGTCAGCGGAGGCATGGCGCCCGCATTTGAGATCATGCTGGCCAACACAGCCATACGCAGCATGATACGGGAGAGCAAGATTCCCCAGATGGACAACGTTTTGCGTTCTGAAGGAGAAGCGGGAATGCAAACCATGGACAGCGATCTGATGCGGCTGTATCGCAAGGGCGAGATCAGCCGGGAAAACTGTTATTTGTATGCTTCCAATCAGGAATTGATGGCAAAGAATTTGAACTAGCGTTGCTGCAAGGAGGAGAAAATGGAAGCTTCCAAAATTAAAATCCGGATGTTTGGCAAATTTGAGATTATCGTCAACGGAGAACCGGTTTTAAGCCAGCTGCGGCAGGCAAAAAAGACCTGTTTGTTTCTCGAATATCTGATCCTGAAAAAAGACCGGTCGGTGCCGCATCAGGAGCTTTTGGATATGCTTTGGGCGGACAAGGACAGCCGCAATCCGGCGACCGCGCTGCGCACGCTGCTGCACCGCTACCGCAGTCTTGTGGCGCAGAGCGGCATACCGGAGCTGGCGGAGTCGATCGTGACCACGCGCGGCTCCTACCAGTGGAATCCGGATCTCGACTGCGAGATCGACGTGTTCGAATTTGAACGTCTCTGTCAGGAGGCGCGCAATCTGGAGCTCTCCGGACGCGAACGGATCGAGCGGTACATGCAGCTCATCAACATCTATACCGGGCCGCTCTTGACAAACTCCGCCGACGAAATGTGGGTGGTGCCAAAGAGCGTCTATTATCATGACCTGTTCCTCGAAAGTATGTTTACGCTGATCGAGCTGCTCAAGGAGGAAGAGGAATACAACATTATCATTCAGGTTTGCCGCAAGGCGATGGATATCGATCTGTTCGACGAGCGGCTGCATCTGGAGTTGATGCTGGCGCTTGTCAAGACCGGCAAAAAACGCGAGGCGCTGTCGCAGTACTATTTTGCCACCGACCTCAACTATAAGCAGCTGGGCGTGGAGCCGTCGGAGGAGATTCGCGCGATTTACAAGCTCATCGTACAGGCGGATCAAAACATGGAGGCTGATATCGAGAAGGTGCAGCAGACCATCGAGCAGGAGGATGAGACAGGCGGCGCGTTTGTATGCGAATATGAGATCTTCAAGGAGATATACCAGCTCCAGCGCCGCATGATCGAGCGCTACAACAGCACGATGTTTCTTGGGTTAATCACCGTGTCCAACACCTACGATCAACGCTTTGACAATCTGGTGCTGGATAGTATCATGAAGCTGCTGCTGGAGGTCACAAGGATGAATCTGCGGCGCGGCGACACCGTTTCTCGTTACAGCGCGACACAATATGTCATGCTGCTGCCCTCCGTTTCCTACGAAACGGGAAAGCAGGTCATGGAGCGGGTCAAGAAGGCGTTTTATGAGCAATATGTAAAATCCTCCGTCATGCTGACCTACAAGCTGCGCCCGTTGTGCATCAACCGCTACGACACGGGCAATTTTTCGAAAAAACGCGGCGACGATCCTTCGGAGCAATAACCCGCCGTTGAAAACGCGCAACACCCCCGCGCCAAACCTTGAACGGAACCCCAAGCGTTATTCCGCATAGCAGACTGTCTGGATTTTGGGGCTCGGTTACATTCGGCGGGGGGCTTTCTTTTGGGAAACGGAACGAAAAAAGAAACATGACTTCTACGGGGCGCCGGTGTGGCATAAAGATATTTGTGCCAAAATATTCTCCGGCGCAACCGGAAGGAGGAATGGTTCTGTGAGAGGGAAATTGTGCATTTGGGCAATGACGGGGCTGCTGCTCTTCCACGCGGCGGCTCCCGCGTCTGCCGCCGTGAACGGAAACGCCCGCGAGCCTGAGAAGCAAACGTCCGCGCCGGTTGCCATGACCTGCGGACACATCGACGCGCGCGCCGCCGGTGGAACATGGCGGGTCATTCAGAACAATATGCCCACGCCCACGCCGGTATGTACGCCCACGCCGGTATGCACACCCACGCTCACGCCGGTATGCACACCCACGCTCACGCCGGTATGCACGCCGACGCCCACGCCGGTATGCACGCCCACGCCCACGCCGGATGAGCTCCCGCAGACCGGCGACGGAACAGAACTTCTTACGGCGTTTGCTGTGGGAATCGGCGTGCTGTGCATTGCGGCGCTCGCGCTGCTGTACGTGTGCAAGGTGCATAAGAAGAAATGAGACGCATGGACGGAAGCGATCGGGAAACAGCCTGAGCAAAACGGGATAAAATGGTTGCGGGGGAGCGCCGGTTCCCCCGTTTTTTGTTGGCGTTGCGCTAAAAAACGCTGTATTATATAGACGGGGCATGCCATTTCTTGACACAAAGTATGCTCCATGCTAGAATCACAACATAATTTATGCGTGAAACTATGCGTTTTTATCCATATTTGCCGATTCTGCTCATACCGAAGGGTCGAGCGGCGCTTCAGATGGAACAATCGCGCCGCTTTTGGCGCGCCGGATGACCGCGCGATGCAAAAAAAGCTGTGCGACGATACTGAATTTTTGATTGCGGCCAGAAAAATGTCGCTTTATCCCGCCGTTTGGCGTGGACTTGAACCGGAAATGGTTCGTTTTGCCAGAGGACGGTATTATTTTCTCCTGAAATTGGCGAAAATAAAAACAATTGTAACGAATGCGTCACGAACCGCCGAATGGTTGCGCCAATGGAAAATCATGTGATATAATAACGCAGTATATGTAGAATGGTGTGCGGAGGCGTGAATTTGGGACCCGCAGCGATATTGGATATTGGAAGTTCAAAGATCGTATGTCTGTGCGGCAGTTCCGTCCCTCGTGGCGGTATTGCGGTACATGGCTTTGCGGTGTCTCAATATACGGGATTTCATAGCCGGGAGTTTGACGATCCGGCCGATCTCAAGACGACGCTCATCCGTACCGTACAAAAGACGGAGCAGGAGTCTCGCACCCGCATCCGTGAGCTTGCCATCTCCGTCCCCGGCGCTTTTTGCAAGACCGTATTGACGGACGCCAACGTGGAGATCGATTCGCGTGGCGGCAAGGTGACTGCCGAGCACATCGACGAGCTGATTTCGCAGTCGCTGAAAAAAGCGGACTGTCCGGGCTATGTACTGATGCACAGCACCCCCATCTGCTTTGAGGTAGACGGCAGGATCAGCGCGGAGGCGCCGGAGGGCGCGCGCGCGGACGATCTGGCGGCGACAGTCTCCCACATGTACGTGGAGGAGGCGTTTGTCAGGCAGATCGAGGAGATTCTCGACACGATCCACGTGGAGATTTCCATGTGCGTATCGGCGGTTCTGTGCGAGGCGCTGCTTGTGATCCCCGAGCGCGAGCGGATTCGTCCCGCCGTGCTGATCGACGTCGGGCACACCTGTACCGACGTCGCGGTGATCGAAAACGCAGCGCTGACGTCGCTTGCGACCATCGACGTCGGCGGAATGCACCTGACCTCCGATTTAAGCTTTGGGTTGGATGTTCCTTACGAATCGGCGGAGCAGGTCAAACGAAGATTTACCTTTGGACAGGCGCCGCTGTCGGATACGGAGATCGTCCGTCTGCCGGACGGCACCAAGCGCGTCAAGCACGCGGTGGTCGAGATGATTTTGGAGGCGCGCGCAGGCGAGCTGGCGGGACTGATTCAGAAGACGCTGACGGAGTTTGGCATCCAGCCGGAAGCAGCGCCGGCGGTGTATCTTTCGGGCGGCGGGCTCGGCATGATGCGCGGTGGATGCGAGTTTTTAAGAAAAAGCTTGCAACTTACCGTAAAACGTGATATGCCGATGTTTACGGACGAGAATAATAAGCCCAATATGATGAGCGCGTACGGCGCGCTGGAATTTGTCATTCGGGCGATGAACGCCGCGTTGCAGGAGGAGATGGAACAGCCCATCCAGCAGGCGGCAACAGAAGCGGTTGGATCGGTCCTTGACCGGATCAAAGATCTTTTCACAAAATAAGGGGGTATACCATGTTTGAACAGGAATACGACAACGCGTCGTTTGCCCAGATCAAGGTCATCGGTGTGGGCGGCGCAGGCTGCAATGCGATCAATCGCATGGTGCAGTACGGACTGCGCGGCGTACAGTTTATTGCGGTAAATACCGACAAGCAAGCACTGTACGTTTCCAAGGCCGAAACCAAGATCCAGATCGGCGAAAAGCTGACCAAGGGCTTGGGCGCCGGCGCAGATCCCGAGATTGGCAGAAAAGCGGCGGATGAAAGCCGCGAGATGCTGGTGGAGGCCATCAAGGGCGCCGATATGGCGTTTATCACCGCCGGTATGGGCGGCGGCACCGGAACGGGCGCAACGGCCATTGTCGCAGAGTGCGCCAAGGAGCTGGG
>CAZWUK010000070.1:3749-10601 GCA_964636685.1 uncultured Oscillospiraceae bacterium | reverse complement strand
TTGCCGTATAAAGCCGGTTTAAAGCGCACGCTGTGCGACGGAAAACACGACTTGCCGCCTAAGTCTTTCCCTGTTCGGTGCTGCTCGCGCGCAGGCGCTGCAAAATGCGGCTTTCCAGACGAGAAATCTGCACCTGCGATACGCCAAACAACTCCGCGATCTCCGTCTGCGTTTTTTCATGAAAGTACCGCAAAACGATCAGCTGCCGGTCGCGTCCCTGCAACTGCCCCAAAAGCTCCTTGAGCAGCATTCGGTCAACGACCTTCCCCTCCGTCTGCGGATCGGCAAGAAAATCCATGCGATCCGTGCCGTTATCGTCGTCAAACAGCTGCTCGTTGAGCGAAATCACGGGACGGTTTGCGTCAAGCGCCACCGCCACGTCCGCCGCGTCTACCCCAAGACGTTTTGCAATCTCCGCGACGCCTGCCTCCTGTCCCGTTTCCTCGCGGAGCTGTTCCTCCGCCACTACCGCGCGCGCCGCAAGCTCCTTGATGGATCTGGAAACCTTGACCGCACCGTCATCACGCAAAAACCGTTTGATTTCACCGGCGATCATCGGCACGGCATAGGTCGAAAAGCGTACCTGATAGACCGGGTCGAATCGGCGAATGGCCTTGACCAGCCCCACCGAGCCCAGCTGAAACAGATCGTCATATTCTACCCCTCTGCCGAGGAAGCCGCGCACGATCGACTTGACGAGCGCCAGGTTTGCCGCCACCAGCGTTTCCTGCGCGGCCGCGTCCCCCGCCTGCGCCCGTTCGATCAGCGCCATCGTCTCCTCGTGAGGGTACATACCGCCATTCATTCGCGCGCGGGAGCTTCCGCGCCGATCTTCTTTTTCAGCGTCACCGTCGTGCCGCGCCCAACCTCGGACACGATATTCACATCCTCCATAAACGCTTCCATGACCGTAAAACCCATGCCGGAGCGCTCCAGCTCCGGACGCGTCGTATAAAACGGCTGTCGCGCCAATTCGATATCCGCAATGCCGACGCCGTCGTCCGATATGTCGGCAACAAAAACGTTCCCCCGCAGGTAACAATCCATACGGATCTCTCCGGGGCAGTTTTCATAGCCGTGAATGATCGCGTTCGTCACCGCTTCGCTCACCGCCGTGCGGATATCGCTCAACTCCTCGATCGTTGGATTCAGCTGCGCTGCAAACGCGGCAGCGCAGGATCGCGCCAGCGACTCGTTCTGGGAAAGACTCGCAAAGCGCATGTGCATTTCGTTTTCCATGCTATACCCCCTACTTTCTTTACGCGCGCTCTACCAGCGCATACAGTCCGGACATCCGGAATATCCGGTCAATGGGCGTACGAACGCCCGAAAGAATCATTTTCCCCCCGCGGGCGGCAAGCGTACGATACCTGCCCAGCACCACGCCAAGCCCCGCGCTGTCCATAAAGCTGACCGCCGTCATGTCCAGCTGCATCTCGCGTACCGTGACGTCCAGCAATAGTGCATCCAAAGCGTCGCGTACCTGCGTCGCAGAATGATGGTCCAGCTCGCCCGACAGGCGAACGACGACCCGCTGCCCCTTTCGGGCATTCCGAATCTCCATGCTGCTATCCTCCATATTGTCGTGTCCCAATTCAATTCCACACCGACTGCGTCTGTCCCTGCATCGAAACGGATGTGTGTTTGTCGGATTCATAGAAAGTATGTACCGACGCATATATATCTATACCTGCCGGCTAATTTTCGCGTCACAGGAGGTTGCGCCATGCGTATTTTTCGGGCAACAGCCACGCTCATGATCGTCGTTTTTTTGCTGCTGTCCCCCAGCTACATCAAAGAGCGCCTTGCAAGCGACCCGTTTCGCGCTTTTTTCGATATACCGGAAGCCAAATGGCATGGGAAGATCGAATTGTGGCACATTGTGAGCTTTCGCACCTATCAGGGCAGCGTCACAAAGCTTTTGCGGGAACGCGCCACCGCGTGGAACAAATCCCATCCCGGTATTCACATCGAAGTGGTAGGCATGACGGAGAAAAAATTTCAGGAGCGCATTGCGCGCGGGGAATTTCCCGATGCTTATTCGTTTGCGTCGGGCGTGTGCTATTTGGAGCAGCTGCAAGCGCTTTCCATGGACGCGCCAAAGCTGACGGGAAGCATTCCATGCGCCACGAATAACGGAGATCTGTATGCGGTGCCGTACCTGTACTCCGGCTATTTCCTTCTTGGAAACGCCGAGCTGCTCGCTACATCCGGCATGGAGCTTGCCGCCTCGATCGATCCCGCGATGCTGCAAGCAGCCTTGGATCAGGAAAAGAAAACGCCGCAGCTTTGCATGCCGCCGGTGCTTGCCGCCCGAGCGAATTTGACCGGCACGCTTGCCGTACAGGAGGACTTTTGTCTTGGAAGGACGCTCTTTGCCATCGGCGACGCCCGCTTTTTGGGGGATCTTGTCCGCAGCGAAAAAAATACGGTGCTATTTGAAACCGTGCCCTATCCGGGTTATACCGATCAAATACAATATCTCGGTGCGGCAGCAGGCACGGACAGCCGCCGGCTTGATGCGCTTTCGGAATTCTTCACGTTTCTTCTGACGCAAGAAGAACAGGCGCGCGTCACGACCGTCGGCGCTTTCCCCGTTCGGATGGACGCTGTCAACATCGTATTCTCCGAACCGCTTTTAACCGCGTACTATCAGAGCTGCGGCAGCATGACCGCGCCCGACCCGTTTTTATACCAGCGGCACCGACAGGCGCTTGAAGCCGACGCCTTGCGGGCTCTCTCTGACGAAAGCGGCGGAAAAAAAGCATTTTGGGAACGCATGGATGTTGTAATGTTCACAAAAAATTGATATGATACGAATATGGAAAATTTGGTCGATCGCGTTTACTACACGCTGCAAAACTATGACATCAAGCGGGACATCCCGCTTTCCGATCTGACGAGCTTCCGCATCGGCGGCCCGGCGGCTTTGGTGTTCCGCCCACATTCGGCAGACGATCTTGCCAAAGCGCTGATGCTGTGCAATAAAGTGCAGTTTCCCTATCATGTGCTGGGCAACGGCACAAATGTGCTGGCGCCGGACGCCGGCTTTCCCGGCATGATTATCCGGATCGACACGCCGATCATCGCGCCGTATTTTTACAAAAACGCCGTGACCTGCGACGCCGGCACCTCCATCACGCTTCTGGCGCAGGCTTCCGTGCGGCAAGGATTGATGGGACTCGAGTCCATGTGCGGCATCCCGGGTACCGTGGGCGGCGCCTGCGCGATGAATGCCGGCGCTTACGGCGCGGAAATCCGGCATGTGATCGCCGGCGTACGCATTTTCCGCGACGGCAAGGTAGAAGACGTCAAGACCAAACGAACCGATTTTGGCAACCGCACAAGCCGCTTTTGCGCGCCGGATGCGATTGTTTTGACCGCGACTTTCCAATTGAAGCCCGACGACGGCACCGCAAAAGCACACATGGAGGAGGTCATCCGTGCGCGCAAGGAAAAGCAGCCCCTCTCCTTCCCCTCCGCCGGGAGCGTTTTCAAGCGTCCCGCGGGGCGCTTTGCGGGCGCCCTGATCGAGCAATGCAATCTCAAGGGGATTTCGGTCGGCGGCGCGCAGGTATCCGAAAAGCACGCGGGCTTTATCATTAACCGCGGCGGCGCGACCGAACACGATGTGCTGGAGCTGATTCAGCTGATCCAAACCCGTGTCTTCGAAGCCACCGGCGTCCTGCTGGAACGCGAAGTACGGCTTCTTGCCGAGGTGTAAATACATGTATCTTCTCATTGTGACAGGTCTTTCCGGCGCCGGTAAATCGCTGGCGCTGCGCTGCCTTGAGGAGGAAGGCTATTTCTGTGTGGACAACCTCCCCTCCTCCATGCTCTCGGAATTCGTTTCTCTATGCAAGAAGGCGACGCCCGAGGTTAAAAAAGCCGCCGTCACCATCGACAGCCGTGAGAGTCTGCTCTCGACCAGCCCGCAGGCCATGACCAAGGCGCTTGATACCTTGCAGTCGCCTTATGAAGTGTTATTTCTTGACGCGCGCGACGAGGTGCTCAGAAAACGCTATAACGAAGTGCGACGTCGGCACCCGCTCGGAGAAGCGGGCGACGCTGGCACAGGGGTAAAGCGCGAGCGACTGTTTTTACAGTCCATGCGCGACCGTGCCAACTATATTCTTGACACCAGCGACGTTGCGCCGCGCGATTTTCCGAAGCTTGTCGCCAAGGTTTTGCCCGAATACGAAAACCGTGAAATGACGCTGCTGTTTTGCAGCTTCGGCTATAAGCGCGGGGTTCCCATTGACGCGGATATCGTATTGGACATGCGGTTCGTGCCAAATCCCTATTATATCGAAACGCTGCGTCCCCTGTCGGGGCTCGACCGTCCGGTTGCCGACTATGTCGCCTCCCAGCCGTACGTGCAGAAATTCTACCAGCAGACGGAGGATACGCTGTCCGCGATGCTCCCGCTCTACCGGGGACAGGACAAGCACATCCTGCGCGTCTGCTTTGGCTGCACAGGTGGGCGTCACCGCTCTGTCGCCGCTGCCGAGGAATTGGCAAAGCGTTTCACCAAGCGGCGGTGCGACGTCGCTATCCGGGTCTATCATCGGGATCTCAGCGTCGAAGCGGCGGATATCAAGGCAAAATTTACTTCCGAGCGCTGACGAAACGTGATATGCTGTCATTTACGGCAACGCTGTAAATGACGTTCTTTTTATATGGCGTATGGCAGGAGGTGAAAAACCGTGTCCTTTTCTACCGACGTAAAAGATGAACTGGTGCGCATCCGGATCAAGTCCGCTGCCATTCGTCTCTCGCAGCTTGCGGGACTGACGCACAGCTGCGGTACGCTTCGATTGGGACGCGGCAGCGGCGTGGTCTATCAGACGGAGTTTCGCTCTGTCGCGAACGAGATCCTCTCGCTTGCCGGAATGCTCTACCCGACGCTGGAGAGCACGATCGAGTTGAAGGAGCAGCAGCATCGAACCCGTCCCCTGTTTGTCGTTACACTGCGCGGAGACGCCTGTGAAACGCTTTTGACAGACGCCGGCGTAATCGGTCGCGGCAAGGACGGCGAGCTGCTTTTTGAGTGTGCCATCCCCGCTTCTCTGATTGCCGGCGAGGAAGCGCAGCGCGCGTTTTTGCGCGGCATCTTTCTTGGCAGCGGCTCGTGCTCCAATCCGCAGAGGGACTATCATCTGGAAATGGTGCTGCGCACCGGCGCGCTGTGCGATACGCTGTGTGAAATGATCGCGGTCTTTGAATTGACCGCCCGGCATCTGGAACGGCGCGACAAGCATATCGTCTACCTCAAAAGCGAAGATGTCGCGGGCTTTCTCGCGCTCATCGGCGCGTCGGCGGCAACGCTGGAATTTGAGAATGTGCGCACCGTCAAGGAGATGCGAAACTATGTCAATCGAAAAAGCAATTGCGAGACGGCAAACCTCGGCAAAACCATCGACGCTGGGCTTTCCCAGGTTCAGGCGATCGAGTGCATTGAGGATCATATGGGGCTTTCCCACCTGCCACAGCCGCTGTATGAGGCGGCGATGCTTCGCCTGTCCCATCCAGACGCAACGCTCCAGGAGCTTGCCGACCGCGCGGAGATCGGGAAGTCCGGCATGAACCACCGGCTCGCGCGCCTGATGCGCATCGCGGAGGAGATCACCCATGGATAAAAGCTTTACCCATCTGCATGTTCATACGCAGTACAGCCTTTTGGACGGCGCGGCGCGCATCTCGGAGCTTGTCGCACGCGCCAAGGCGCTTGGACAAACCGCGCTTGCCATCACCGACCACGGCGTGATGTATGGTGTCATCGATTTTTATAAGGCCTGCGTCAAGGAGGGCGTCAAACCCATCCTCGGTATGGAGGCCTATGTTGCGCCGCGCTCGCTGCGCGACCGCGAGGGCGCACAGGATCGAGAATACGCGCACTTGATTTTACTGGCAAAAAACGACGTCGGCTACCGAAATCTCATGTATCTGTCGAGCGAAGCCTTTTTGCACGGATTCTACTATAAGCCGCGCATCGACTACGATCTTTTAGCCGAGCGCTGCGAGGGGCTTGTGTGTCTTTCGGCTTGTCTTGCGGGCGACATTCCCCAGCACCTCCTGCACGATCGCTACGATGCGGCACTGGCGCTTGCCAAGCGCTTGCAGGCGATGTTTGGCGACGACTTCTACATTGAATTGCAGGATCACGGGCTTGTGGAGCAAAAAAAAGTGCTGCCGGGGCTTCGCCGCATCGCAAAGGAGCTTGGGCTCAAAACCGTCGCCACCAACGACATTCATTACGTCACAAAAGAGGACGCAGAAGCGCAGGATGTGCTTTTATGTATCCAAACGCAGCGATTTGTAGACGAACAAAACCGCATGCGCATGGAGACGGATCAATTCTATCTCAAATCGCGCGAGGAGATGCTGCTTGCACTGCCGGAGGATCAGGAAGCGCTGGACAATACGGCGGAGATTGCGGACAAGTGCAATGTGACCATCGAGTTTGGCGTGCGCCGCCTGCCTGCGTTTACTGCCCCGGACGGCATGGAGAACGCCGCCTACCTGCGAAAGCTTTGCAACGACGGCATGCAAAAAAAGCTTCCCGACGCGGACAAGGCTGCATGGGATCGATTGGAGTATGAGCTCGGCATCGTCGAGCATATGGGGTTTGTGGACTATTTTCTCATCGTGTGGGATTTTATCCACTTTGCAAAGACCCACGGCATCGTAGTAGGCCCCGGTCGCGGCAGCGGCGCGGGCAGTCTTGCCGCCTATGCGCTGGACATCACCGACGTCAACCCGCTCAAGTATACCCTGCTGTTTGAACGGTTTTTGAACCCGGAGCGCGTCTCCATGCCGGATTTCGATATCGATTTCTGTGACGACCGCCGC
>CAZWUK010000070.1:0-3739 GCA_964636685.1 uncultured Oscillospiraceae bacterium | reverse complement strand
ATTTTGACGTAGACTTCTGCTATGAGCGAAGGCAGGAGGTCATTGACTACGTCGGTGAAAAATACGGCGAGGGTCACGTTTCCCAGATCATCACCTTCGGCACGATGGCGGCGCGCGCCGTACTGCGCGACGTCGGGCGTGTGCTGCGCATCCCCTATGCGGATGTGGATAAGCTATGCAAAATGGTGCCGACGGAATTGAATATGACGCTCGACCGGGCGCTGAAGCTTTCCCCGGAGCTGAACGCGCTCTATGAAAACGACGATACCACAAAGCGCATATTCGACCTCTCCAAAAAGCTTGAGGGGCTTCCGCGGCACAGCTCCACGCATGCCGCCGGCGTTGTGATCTCCGGCGTACCCATCACGGAGCTTGTGCCGCTGCAGCTCAACGACGAGGTCATCACCACCCAATTCCCCATGGGTACGCTGGAGGAGTTGGGACTTCTCAAAATGGATTTTCTGGGGCTTCGCACACTGACCGTCATTCGCGATACGCTCCGCTTTATTCAAGAGGTCGGCAAGGATGCGCCAAATCTTGAAACGATGTCCTATACCGACCCCGAGGTCTACCGCATGATCGCGAAGGGCGATACGGACGGCGTGTTCCAGCTTGAATCTGCGGGTATGCGGCAGTTTTTAGGGCAGTTGCAGCCGGACTGCTTTGAAGATCTCATTGCCGGCATCGCCCTCTACCGCCCCGGGCCTATGGAGCAGATTCCGCGCTATGTCAAGGGTAAGCACGACCCAGAGAGCGTCGTCTACGCCCATCCGCTGCTCGAGCCCATCCTGCAAAATACCTACGGCTGCATGGTCTATCAGGAGCAGGTCATGGAGATCGTTCGAAACCTTGCCGGGTATTCCTACGGTCGCAGCGATCTTGTGCGTCGCGCCATGTCCAAGAAAAAGCATGAGGTGATGGCCAAGGAGCGCGAATACTTTATCCACGGTACCGAGGGCGTGTGCGGCGCCATGGCAAACGGCGTGCCGGAGGACGTCGCAAACCGCATCTTTGACGAGATGATGGACTTTGCTTCCTACGCCTTCAACAAATCGCACGCCGCCTGCTACGCGGTGCTGGCATACCGCACGGCGTACCTCAAGCGCTACTACACGGTGGAATTTATGACCGCGCTCATCAACAGCTACATGGGCAGCGTCGATAAGGTCGCAGAGTATGTCTATACCGCCAAACGTCTGGGTATTCCCGTGCTGCCGCCGGACGTGAACAAGAGCGTTACCCGCTTCTCCGTAGAGGATGGCGCGATCCGCTTCGGGCTTGCCGCCGTACGAAATGTCGGCTCGGCAGTCATGGATCAAATGGTGCGCTCACGCAAACAGGGCGGCGACTTTAAGAGCTTCTTTGACTTTTGCGACCGCACCGACGGGCTCAATAAGCGTATGCTCGAGAACCTCATCAACGCCGGCTGCTTTGACAGCATGCACGTGCGCCGCGCCCAGCTGCTGCTGGTGTATGAGCAGGCGATCGACGGCAGCGCGCAGAAGCGAAAAACGCGCGACAGCGGTCAGATGTCGCTGTTTGATCTCGATGGCGGACACGAGGTCTTTGAAACGGCAGAAATGAAGCTGCCCGACGTGCCCGAGATGAAAAACGCGACCCTGCTCATCAAGGAGCGCGAAGCCACCGGACTGTATCTTTCCGGTCATCCGCTCGACAACTACACCGCGCAGCTGGACAAGCTTACCGTCAGCATCATGGATCTGATGGAGGCGGACGGTATCACCGGCATTCTGGACAACGCGGTGGTAACCGTCGGCGGCATGCTGACCCAGTGCAAGCAAAAGCCGACAAAATCCGGCAACGGCTTGATGGGCTATGCGGTTTTAGAGGGCGTGACCGGCAGCTGCGAGGCCGTGCTGTTTCCACGCACGCTGCAAAAGTGCAGCGCCCTGTTTTTTGACGATACGCCGGTATTGGTCACCGGCAAGCTGAACATCCGCGAAGATCGCGCCAACTCGCTTCTCATCGATGAGCTGCAGCCGCTCGGAAACGCGGCGACCACCATCTATCTGCGGTTTGACTGTCTCACCGAGACGGAAACAAACCGCGCCTCGGCGCTGCTGCGGCAATTCCCCGGCAGTACGCCCGTGGTACTCTATGACGCGGCCAAGAAAATCGGCAAAGGTGTGCCGCGCTCGCTCTACGTCAATCCCACCGACGCGTTCATGGCAGAGGCGGAACTGGCATTCGGAAAGGAGAACGTAAAAAGAAAATGACTACCAAAAACATTCCTGTTCAGAAGAACGACGACATCGTTCTGGAAATTGACGCGCTGTCCAACGAAGGTCAGGGAATCGGACGCATTGAGGGCTTTGCCGTGTTCGTTCCCGGCGCGCTCAAGGGCGAAACCGTAAAAGCGCACGTCATCAAGGAGATGAATAACTGTGCCGTGGCAAAGCTTGTGGAGGTTACCTCCCGTTCCTTTGCGCGGCAGGAGGCGCCCTGCGCGGTCTACCCCATGTGCGGCGGCTGCACGTTGCAGCACCTGAGCTACGCCGAGCAGCTCAAGGAAAAACGTCGCTTTGTGATGGACGCTTTTGAACGCATCGGCGGCATTGACCATGTACAGGTTGAGCCGACGCTCGGTATGGAATACCCCGTCCGTTACCGCAACAAGGGCAGCTTCCCGTTTGCAATGGTGGACGGCAGCGTCGCCTTCGGCTTTTTTGCGCCGCGCAGTCACCGGCTGATTCCGTTCTCCGACTGTCTGATTCAGGACGAGCGGATCATGGCGATCGCGAACCGCGTGTGTGAATGGGCCAACACCTACCATGTTTCCGCCTATGACGAAGCTACAAAGCGCGGCGTACTGCGCCATGTGATGGTACGCATCATGCAAAACGGCACCAGCATGGCGGTGATCGTCACCACCGGCGCCTTGCCGCACAAAGCAGAGCTATTGTCCCTGCTGTCGGATGTGGACAGCGTATGGCACAATGTCAACAGCCGCGAGACAAACGTGATCTTCGGCGACTCGTTTACGCTGCTTGCCGGACAGGAAACACTCGAAGAAACCATTGGCGAGCTGCGCTTTTCCATCAGCCCGCAGTCGTTTTTGCAGGTCAATCCGCAGCAGACGGAGGTGCTGTATGAGCAGGCAGTCAAAATGCTTGCACCGCAGGATTTTGAAACCGTGACGGACGTCTATTGCGGCATCGGTACAATCTCGCTGCTGCTTGCAAAAAGCGCCGGACACGTGATCGGCATCGAGTCCGTACCGGAGGCGATTCAAGACGCCAACAAAAACGCCGCTGCCAACGGGTTTTCCAATACGGAGTTTTGCTGCGGCGCGGCCGAAGTGATCCTTCCCCAGCTGGTAAAAAGCGGAAAGAGCATTCATGCCGTCATGATTGACCCGCCGCGCAAGGGCTGCGAAACCGCGGTGCTTGACGCGATTTTGGAAAGCGGCGCCAACCGCATGGTCTACGTTTCCTGCAATGAAACAACGCTCGCGCGCGATTGCAAGCATCTGGTCGAGGGCGGTTTTGTCATCCACCGCATCCAGCCGGTGGATATGTTCCCGCACACGGCGCACGTTGAGACGGTCGTATTGATGTCAAGGGTTGAGAAGTAAAGTGTGAAAAAGGCTTGAAATAAAGGGATTTCTGTTATTTGGAGAATTTTGTTTTTTAGAAAAAAATCTCTTATTTTATTTCTGTGGGAACATATCCACTGTAAATATGCCGTAGGGTTGAGTTGACAGGATGAAAACGGGTAG
>CAZWUK010000069.1:0-10818 GCA_964636685.1 uncultured Oscillospiraceae bacterium | reverse complement strand
CTCGCCGGACGTCCCCACCTCGCCGGGCGTCGCAAACTCCCCGCCCTGCGCCGCCAATGTCAATTGCTGTTCCATGGTGTCATATCCAATTTGCTGGGCGGCAGAAAGCTGAGAACGGTCAATCTCAAATAACCGTTCGAGATATGTGGCGCCGCTTTCCGCAGCTGCTTTCTTTTGCTCAGCAGAATATGTACCAAACGTCATTGGCAGGGAGTCGCTGTCCATACCGTATACGCTGGGCTGCATAGTGGTTTGGTGCAGCCGATAGCCGCTGGAGGTTACTGTATAAGAAAAAAGCTCTGCATCCAGTTGCGTGAACAAGGCGCCCGCATCATTAGACAGTGTCGGCGATACAGACGGTTGTGCCTCCGGGATCAGCGGTGCTTGTTCTGTCTCCACAGAAATTGTTCCGTTTTCCGGCGTGGTCGATACAACCGGTTGAATCGTGTCACAGCCAATAATAAAAACAGCAATAAAAACAGCGGCAGAAATAAGAACTGCAAATTTTTTATAATTTCGAAGCATCGCTATTCCTCCGTTCCTTCAGATTCTTTCAAAAGATTCATAATATCTCCATGCCATCCCAGCGATCCCAACGCTTTTTGAAAGTAATCCGGCAATGGCGCATAGAATACCATCTGCATACCGCTTGTCGGATGGGTGAGTTGAAGCCTATATCCATGCAGTGCTTGCCCATCCAGCGGCAAAGCGCATTTGGGACGTCCGTAAGTTGCATCACCTGTAATTGGATGCTTGATGTATGCCATGTGGACACGAATCTGATGCGTCCTTCCCGTAACCAGTCGAAGCGCAAGCAAAGTATAGTTTCCAAATCTCTGAAGTACTTTCCAGTGTGTGACGGCATTTCTGCCATTTGCGACAACAGCCATCTTTTTTCGATCCGTCGCATGTCTTCCAATCGGCGCATCTACGGTGCCACGATCATCGCGCAAATTTCCGTCTACGATTGCAAGATACGAGCGAAATGCCGTATGCGCACGAAACTGTTCAGAAAGACATAAATGTGCCTTATCGTTCTTGGCGACGACCAATAACCCAGAGGTCATTTTATCAATACGATGGACAATTCCGGGACGAAACTCGCCTCCAATGGCTGACAGGTTCTGCATTTGAAGGAGTAGACCGTTAACAAGCGTCCCGCTGTCGTGTCCTGGTGCCGGATGTACTACCATTCCCTGCGGCTTGTTGACGACGCAGATATCGACGTCATCATAGACGATGTCCAAATCCATCTGCTCGGGCTGCGCCTTCGTTTGCGGCACAGTTTGCGGAACGTCAAGCATGATGTCATCCTCTGTGCGAACCGCATAATTTGCGCGTCGTACAGATCCGTTTACCGTAACGGCGCCGTTCTCAATCAAACGCTGCACACGGCTTCTGGTGTATTCTGTCTTATCCGCAACAAAGACGTCCAGACGCGTTTGCGCTTCACCGGCCGATACCGTCCATGTGAATGCCTTAATTTCCATTGCTTTGCGCTGCACGGCTCTTTTCTTCGGTTCTATCATCCTTTGTAGCCGACGCATTTTGTTCATCCACAGACTCCCCTGGCTCTGTATTGGCGCTCCTTTTCTTATCATCGATTGCAAGAATTGATCGTTCTTTCAAGAACAGCACGTCAATAATCAGCAACGCGGTTCCGCAGGTGAGCGAAATATCTGCAACATTAAAAATCGGAAAGTCTATCAAGCAAAAGTGAAACATATCACGAACATAGGAAAGAAAAGCACGATCAATAAAATTACCAAGCGCACCGGCCAGCAGTAATGACAATGCAACGCGGGACAGCACGTGCATTTTTTTGTGATAGCGTACTAAAAAATAGATCATAATGCCGCACACAACGATTGTAATAATAATAAAGAACCACTTTTTACCCGCTAAAATACCCCATGCGGCGCCGGTGTTGCGCGTGCTGGTCAGGTTAAAAACGCCTTCCCAGATCGGAATGGACGTGCCGACCGGCGACAAAAAGTAGTCCGACCAATACTTGACTGCCTGATCTAAAATGAGTATTCCGAATACCAATATCAATTCCAACAATGCTATCTTCCTCCTATTACGTGTATGATCGGCATGTCAAGCCATCAACTGTGCGGATACAACTCCGGATATAATTCGCGGTAGTAATTGTAGGCGGTTTGTACTTTTTCAACATAACGTTCTGTTTCCGGATACGGAATGCTGACCAAAGTCCCATTATCCGAATAGGCTTCATTTTCGAGCCATCCCTCTACGCTGCCATGCCCTGCGTTGTACGCAGCAATGATATTGACAGCGTTTTCGGAGAATCGATTTGTCAAAAAGCGGAGGTACCAACATCCAAACATAATATTTGTTTCCGCATCGTAGAGAACCTCGGGGTCAAACGGTTCCTTTTCAAGCTTGTGCGCAATCCATTCTCCGGTATCTGGCATAATCTGCATTAAGCCGATGGCGCCAACCGAACTGACAGCGTCGATTTGATTGCTGCTTTCGCAGCGAATGATCGCTGTTACCAGATAGGGATCCAGCTCGTATTGGAAAGCATACCTTTCGATCAAATCGCTGTATGCAACAGGATAGGTTGCGTACAACGTCTTGATGCGCTGCTCCTCCCGATACTGGGTGTAAGCATACCACCCAAATGCAACACACACAAGAAAAATCAATACGGATACAACAATGACAGGAATCTTATTTCGCATAGCAGGCAAATTCCTTCAATCTATGATAGAGCGCATCAACCTGTGCATAAAGCGCATCCATGCTTGTGCTGTTATCGATGCAGGCGTCCGCTCTGCGTATCTTTTCTTCGTCTGTCAGTTGAGAGGAAAGCCTTGCTTTCGCCTCGTCAACCGTACACGCGTCTCGCGCCATAATCCGCTGTAGTCGAACATCTGCGTCCGCCGTAATAACAACAGTATAATCGAGCTCGTTATCCATTCCACACTCAAATAGGAGCGGGACATCGAAAACAATAATCTTGTCCGGAAATTCTTTGAGAATCGCATCCGCCTTTTTATACAGAAGATCGATTACACGTGGATGGATTATGCCGTTCAGAAGCTCTCGCGCCGCACTGTCGTAAAAGACAATCGAAGCCAGTTTTTTTCGGCTGATTTTTCCGTTTTCCGATAGAATACCGTCGCCAAACACCGAAATTGTTTGTTGAATGCTCGCCGCATCCTCCTCCAAAAGGCGATGCGAAACCGCATCGGCGTCCAGCACTGCCGCGCCAAGCGCGTTGAAGCGTCTCGCGGCAGTTGACTTGCCCGAGCCGATACTGCCGGTTAATCCGACCTTGCGGATCGTGCGACTATTTTGTTTCATACCAACTGTTTCCAACCTTTACATCTGCAATTAATGGAACCTTAAGCGGACAGACATGTTCCATTGCATCCTTGACAAGCGCGGCAACCTGTTCTACCTCGGCAAGCGGCGTATCCAATATCAATTCGTCATGCACCTGTAGAATCAATTTTGCCTTCAGGTGTTTGGCTCTTATCGCTTCGCAAACGTGAACCATGGCCAGCTTGATGATGTCGGCGGCTGTTCCTTGAATTGGCATATTCATGGCCACACGTTCTCCAAATGAGCGTGTGTTAAAATTGCCGCTTTTTAGTTCCGGCAAATCGCGCCGACGGCCGAACATCGTAACCGCATATCCATTTTCTTTTCCATCCTGTTTGCACTTTTCCAGGAATGTGTGCACACTTGGATATCGTTCAAAATAGGTTTTGATATACGCTCCCGCTTCCTTTACAGGAATTCCGAGATTTTTTGATAAACCAAAATCGCTGATCCCGTATACAATGCCAAAATTTACCGCCTTTGCCGCGCTTCTCATCTGATCCGTGACTTGCGCGTACGCAACCCCAAATACTTCCCCCGCCGTTGCACGATGAATATCGTATTGCTGTTCAAAAGCATGTATCATGGAGTCATCCGCGCTCATGTGTGCAAGTAAGCGCAGCTCGATTTGCGAATAATCCGCGCCAACTAGCTTGCAGCCCTCTGAAGCGATAAACGCCTTGCGGATTTCACGGCCAAGCTCCGAACGAACCGGAATATTTTGGAGATTTGGCTCTGTGCTGGAAATTCGCCCGGTCGCGGTAACGCATTGGTTAAACTGCGTTCGCACACGCCCGTCTATAGACGACCGTGCATGAAGCAATCCGTCTATAAACGTACTTTTTAACTTTGTGAGGAATCGATATTCTGTAATTAACGGGACGATCGGATGCGCGTCCGCAAGTGTTTCCAGCGTTTCTGCATCCGTAGAATAACCGGTTTTTGTTTTGCGTTTGGTCGGGAGCTCCAGCTTTTCAAACAGAATTACGCCAAGCTGCTTTGGCGATAAAATATTAAATGACTCACCGGCAAGCATGTATATCTCGGCTTCCAGCTGCTTTGTACGTTGACCAAAGGAGATGCTTAACTCAGAAAGCACAGTTTCATCAATGCGAAATCCTTCTGCCTCCATATCAAACAATACTTGCGCAAGCGGCAGTTCGATTTCCGTATAAAGCTTCCACAGATTCTTGCGCTGTAATTCCTGCGTCATGATAGGCTGCAATGCAAATAAATGAGCGGCATTTGGCACTGTAGCATGCAGTCGCTGCTCGCACAATTCTGCAAGCGTACTTGCTGAGCGATTGGCATTGAGCAGATAATCGGCGATCATACAGTCGAAGCATTCCTTGGGAAAAGGAACGTCGTATGTGGAAAGCACGTGCCGAAGTTTTTTTGAATCAAATGTAATCAGCGTTACGCCAGACTGTAGCAGCGGCGCAAATGCCTTAAGGATCTCACGTTCTTCCAGAGCGCTTCCGAACAGATCGTCCGAATTTTCAATCTGGTACGCAACGCCTTCGGAAAACGCAAAGGATATGCGTTCTGTACAGGTAATTGCAACCAGCTTAGCTTCTTTCTGCTCTTTGAGAATTTCTTGCAGATCCGTTAAATCCGATACGGGGAATACTACGACCTCGACCGCGCTTATTTGCCGTGGCAATTCTTGGGGATCAGGAAGCTTCGCTGTGATGGAGCGAAGCTCAAGATCCTGCAGCATCTGCTTTGCCTGCGCAACCGTCTCTGGGGAAAAGGCGCATTCGGCAATCGCAGACGCAACCGGAGCCTCGGTGCAGATTGTTCCCAACCAATAGCTAAGATGTGCAAGATCGGCATTGCTTCTGATTTTCTCGCCAAGCTTTCCTGCGATTGCGTCCGCATTGGCAAGTACGCCGTCGAGCGTTTGATATTCCGCCAGAAGCTTTAACGCTGTTTTTTCACCAACTCCGGGAATTCCGGGGATATTATCCGATGAATCGCCCATGAGTGATTTCAGATCGATCATTTGTCGTGGCGTAAGCGAAAACTTTTCCTGCAAAAGCGCCGGCGTATATTCTAATGTGTCGGATAATCCTTTTTTTGTAATGAGCACATGCGTGGAATCCGATACAAGCTGTAATGCGTCTCGATCCCCAGTCACGAGGAGCGCGTCGATTCCGCTGTCTTGGCAGCGAACTGCAAAGGTGCCTAAAATATCATCTGCTTCATAGCCTTCGCATTCGCACACCGCGATGCCCATCTCTCGCAGAATGCTTTTCAGCATCGGAAACTGTGCGCGCAAATCCTGCGGCGTTTCAGGTCTTCCCGCCTTGTACTGCTCATACTTTTTATGGCGGAACGTAGGGCCGTGCAGATCAAAAGCGACCAGTAGATAATCCGGCTTACTTTCAATCAGCTTCAGCAGCATCGTCAAAAAACCATACAACGCTCCCGTTGGGCGACCATCCCTGGTCGTCATGTTGGGCAGTGCAAAGTATGCGCGATACAGCAGGCTGTTTCCGTCGATTGCAATCAGCTTTTTCATTCAGGCATTCCTATTCTGTAATGACGGCATATACCATCGGGTTTGTTTCTTCCGGCTGCGCGGTTATGCGTACAGCTTGATATAGGAGCTCTGTCGCTTCGAAAAGCTGTTTTTCGTCATTAATGTAAAGTGTGTAAAGTACGTCGTTCTTTTTCACCGCTTGTCCCAGACGTTTGTTGACGATAAGTCCGACAGCAGGATCGATCCTGTCCTCCTTTGTCGCGCGTCCAGCGCCAAGCATCTGGGCGGCCGTACCAATCTGCTCTGCGTTGATCGCCGAGAGATAACCTTCCTGCTGCGAACGAATCTCCATTTTGCGTTTCACTCTGCATAACTCCTCGATGCGGTCAAGGGCTACATAGGCTGGATCTCCGCCTTCTGCCGCAATCATCTCGGCCAGCTTGTGCAGCCCTTTTCCGGAGGAAATTGCTTGCTTCAGTTTTTCTTTTGCGTCCGCTTCATCAATTGCCAAATGCGACAAAAGCAGCATATGCGCACCAAGAAGCATACATACCTCGAACAGCGGATCGCCTTCAGGCACCTTCCCGGATAGCACCTCGATCGCTTCCCGAACCTCCAACGCATTTCCAACTGCTGTTCCTAACGGCTGGTTCATATCTGTGACAATTGCCACAACGCGACGGTTGAGCAGCTTTCCCATATGCACCATCAGCTTTGCCAAACGCTCTGCTTCCTCAACCGTCTGCATGAAAGCGCCGGTTCCGGTTTTTACGTCGAGAACAATAGCGTCTGCACCCGCCGCAAGCTTTTTGCTCATGATACTTGCCGCGATCAGCGGAATGCTTCGCACTGTTGCAGTTACATCCCGAAGTGCGTACATCTTTTTATCCGCAGGATCCAGATTACCGCTTTGTCCGATTACCGCAACGCCGGTTTTTTTTACGATCGCCTTGAATTGTTCCATGCTTTGCTCGATATTGACACCCGGAATCGACTCCAGTTTATCCAGCGTACCGCCGGTATGACCCAGACCGCGCCCCGACATCTTGGCAACTGTGCCGCCGCACGCCGCAACCAAGGGCGCAACGACAAGCGTTGTCGTATCACCGACGCCGCCCGTGGAATGCTTATCGACCTTAACGCCGGGCAGATCGGAAAGATCTACAACGTCGCCAGAGTGCATCATTGAAAGCGTCAGCTCAGCCGCTTCGCCGCTTGTCATATCTTGAAAGACGACTGCCATCATGAACGCCGACATCTGATAATCCGGAATATCTCCCGTCGTGAAGCCGTCGACAATAAAATGAATTTCTTCGGCGTTTAACTCCTGTCCGACTGCTTTTTTCTCGATCAAATCCACCATACGCATGGAAAAATTCCTCCGATCATTTTTATCTTGGGATCAACTGTCCAATCTTAATTGCACTAAAAACGGCTCTTGCAGATTGTTCCAAAGCTTGTCTTCTATTTGCCGCTGTTTTGTCAATGCGTAATATTACGCTTTTTCCCGGCAATGCTTCATCGCCCTTTCCCTCAAGTGTTAGAGCTGCAAGCGATCTTCCGTGTTTTTCGGTCAATTGTGCCACAACGCCGGCTGCCGTCGCTGGATTAGCAATTTCCGCCGTATCCGCGCAAGCGGTTATTACGACGTCTGCTTTTGCAATCGCATGCGGTACGCCAACAATCGCCGCAACGGTCGCTGCTCCCGGAAGGATCTCCGTTTTAACGGTTGCCGCAAGCGCCGCTGTGACGTCACAGGCAATGTTTTTGTTATAGTGTGCGCAAAGCACGCGATTTACGGCGCCTGCCGCAGCTTGAGCCTTCGACTCATTCTTTACGCCAGCAAGGATTCGCAGCAATACATTCGAAGTGTTTTGCTCAAATGCCGCAACATCAACCCGAACGATTTTTTCCGGATCGTCATGGCTTAGGGCACTGATTAACTCGCCGTTCTCATCGTAAAACGCCATGCCGAGGGCTTCCAGACAGCCGAAGCCCTGATCCTCAAATCGCTCATTTTCTCCAAGCGCAAGCCAAATGTTGCCGTATCCGGCCGTCACGGCTTTTTTTACCATCTCTCCAATGCCGTAGGACGAAGCTTGCAAGCCGTCATTATCGCAGATCTGCGCGGCTTCAATAACAGCCGTCTCATCGGGTTCAACGGCATAGTAAACGTCGCAAAGTTCCAAGTGTGAACCGTGTACCTCGCAGCGTACATAGCGCCCACTTTTTACCGTTGTGATCGCATCCATTGTGCCTTTCCCGCCGCCAGAAATCGGTATACACCGAATATCTGCAGAAGAAAACACTTCTCTGCAAGCTTTGCGAATATGCCGGATCGATTGTGCGGAGGTGATCTCTGCATCCGGCGCGTCCGGTACAATCAAAACAAACGGATTCTTTTTTCGATTGGGCAGCTTTTCGTATTCTGGTCCCGTAAAGCGCATTGCGCCGTAGGAGACATCGCCACCCCGTACACTTCCGCCCTCCGCAACCGTTCCCAGAAACTCAAAATCACCGAGCAATTCCAGACAATTAAGCTGCACATAGGGACGGTATAACGTCAGCGCGCCAGTCAGCGCAGCACAGCGCTTTGCGGCGTCGTAAACTTTTTTGGAACGTGCAAGGGACATATTTGAAATAACACAAATGCAGGTGTCCGTAGGATCTATCGCTGAATGCTCCTGACGATACAAGTGCATTTCCAGCCCCTCCATCAGCCTCACGGAAAACGCATTAAAACAGATGTTCCAAAACTCATTTTCCGCTCCTTTTGGCGCATCGCTGCAATCAAAGCGAAAACCCAGTGCGAATCTCTTAAAATTTGTCATAATCCACCTTCATCTATACCGGCAAGTTCTGATAATGCGCCTTCCCAGTGGGCATACAGATCGTCAATTTCACTTTTTTGCTGCTCCATTTGCTGATAGAGTGGAGCGCTTATAGCATAATCAGCCAAGTTTTCCGGTTTTTGAATCTCTCGTTGAAGTTCGTCCAATTTTTCCTCCGCCAGCCCTATTGTTTTTTCGATTTGCGCGCATGCGGCTTTAGCTTTTGCAATTGCTGATCTTCGCTCCTTGTTCAGAAGATAATCGTTTTGCGGTGGAAGTTCTTTTTCATTCTTTACCGGTTGCGCATTTTCCAAAATGCTATCGCAGTAAGCCTCCCAGTCGCCGGAAAACGGATGAAACCCTGTGTCATCCAATAAGACGATTCGATCCGCGATGCGGTTGATGAAGTAGCGATCATGCGTTACGATTAGCATCGTGCCGCCGTATTCGAGCAAGGAGTTCTCCAGTGCTTCGCGTGAGGCAATATCCAGATGATTGGTCGGTTCGTCCAATAATAAAAAATTTGCATTCCCCAGCATGAGTTTCAAAAGTTGAATTCTTGCCAGTTCGCCGCCGGAAAGCCCTGCGATCTTTTTGTATACATCATCCCCGCGGAATAGAAACAACGCCAGTGCGTTTCGCAGCAGCGGGTCGTCCATCCGCGGGAAAGCATCTTCCATTTCCTGAAGGATGGATTTTTCTCCCGGAAGACTTTCCATATTCTGCTCATAGTAACCAACTTTTACATTGGCTCCAACGGCATACGTTCCGGTATCGGGCGTCGCGCTTGCCGTCAGTATTTTTAGAAAGGTCGTCTTTCCGCATCCGTTTGCGCCAATTATACAAATCCGTTCGTTTTTTAGAACGTGCAGATTAGCGTCTGCAAAAAGCAGATGTGCTCCGTAGCGTTTGGATAAATTTTTACAGATCAAAACATCGTTGCCAGAAACCTCACCCGCATGGAAATGAAACGCAATCTTTTGGGGATCGGATTCCGGCTTTACCAAGGTTTCCTTTAGGCGTGCAATCTGTTTCTCCTTAGAGGCAATCGTAATATAGTTTCTGGCTTGGTTCCATCGGCGCTGTTGTTCAATGATTCCTTCAATACGCTTTATCTCTTTTTGCGTATTGTAATAATGGCGGAGCGCAATTTCGCGCTGATCCATCTTCAATTCTGCATGTCTGGAATAATTCCCGTTTGTCAGCGTTAATTTACCGTTCTCCATCTCAATCGTTCGCGTCGTTACGCGATCAAGAAAATAACGATCGTGAGAAATCACAATATATGCGCCGCGATAAGCCAGCAAGAACTCCTCTAACCACTGTACGGAAGGAATGTCCAGATGATTGGTCGGCTCATCCAAAAACAAGAGGTTGGAATCTGATAGCAGAATTCGTGCCAAGGCAGCCTTACGAAGCTGTCCTCCGCTGAGAGACGACGTGTTCAGCTCCATATCCGCATCGGAAAAACCAAGACCGAGTAGCGCGGAACGTGTTCTTGCGCGGAAGGTTAAACCGCCGTTTTGTTCATAGTCCTCCTGCAATACCGCTTGGCGGCGAACCAATCGATCCAGTTCATCTTCAGGCGCCGTATGTATTTTGTCTGACAACTCCTCCAGCTTTTTCTCAATGGACAGCAAATGCTGGTTTCCATTCAGTACAGCGGCATACAGCGTCAGCATGCCATCTTCTGGTAACGTTTGTTCGAGGTATGCAGGTCGGCAATCTCGCGCAAAGCTAACATTCCCGGAGTCCTGCTTTTCCAGACCGGCAAGTATATTGAATAGCGTTGTCTTGCCGCATCCATTGACGCCTACAAGTCCAACACGATCACCGGGAGCAATTTCAAAGCTAAGGTCGGAAAATAAGGTTCGCACCACAAAGCTCTTTTTTAGTTCATCTACTCGTAATATCGCCATTATCCTATACCACCATCTTTTCAATATTCTAACATATCGCGGGTATGTTTTCCACCATCGTCATGAGAATGACTGTCTATTTTCGCCTAATTCGCAAAAAGTTCAAAGTCCCGTCGAAAAGAATAGGCTATAATTAAAATAATATAGCGCATTCAAAAAGGAGTTATTTTGCAGCAGAAACGATTGTCTTCTGGCATAGAAACGAAAAAAAACAAGGTATTTCCAAAAC
>CAZWUK010000068.1:0-11073 GCA_964636685.1 uncultured Oscillospiraceae bacterium | reverse complement strand
TAGAGCATTTCAGAGTGTGCTTACTGATTGAGTGGAACTTTCTTCTGGAAGTTCATGCAAAAGGTCAACCGGTACGTTGACTGCGGCGCAATCGTTCTGTCCGACGCTTTTGCAGCTGCCAGGACAAGCGTCGCGGGAGCGGAAGGGCAGATGAATGTATAAACGGTTTTTCAAGCGGCTGATCGATATCGTGCTCGCCTTCCTCGGCATTGTTGTGCTTGCCATTCCAATGCTGCTTGTTGCTGTGGCCGTCAAGCTGGACTCCCCCGGCCCGGTGTTTTTTAAGCAAAAGCGGATCGGCGCGCGAAAAAGCACGTTTATGATTCTGAAGTATCGCTCCATGCCGGTCTCCGCGCCGCATGATATGCCCACGCATGAGTTTACAGGCGAGGCGTCGCTCAGCAATTTCCAGAGAGCGTTGAGAGCGAGTTCAATGGATGAATTGCCCCAGCTGTTTAACATACTCGCGGGGCAAATGAGCATGATCGGGCCGCGTCCGGCACTTTGGAACCAATATGATTTGATTGCAGAGCGAGATAAATATGGCGCAAACGACGTAAGACCAGGTTTGACCGGATGGGCGCAGATCAACGGCAGGGATACCATCGAGCTCGAGGATAAGGCTCGCTTGGATGGCGATTATGTAAAAAGCTTCGAAAAGCACGCATTCCGCACAGACTGCCGGTGCCTCCTCCGAACGGTGCTGGTGGTTTTTAAAAAGGATGGCGTCGTAGAGGGCGGAACCGGTAAAATGGCAGGACGTGCAGAAAAGTAAAAAGCAGTCCGCGCCTTCCGATCACGGCGCACAGATTTAAGTCTTAACGAAAAGCGGGAGAAAACGCCTATGAAGATTCTCGTCGTCTGCCAATATTACCGTCCTGAGAACTTCCAGATCAACGATATCTGCGAGCAGCTCGCCGCGGACGGAAACGAAATCACGGTTATCACCGGATTGCCCAATTACCCGACGGGCGTCGTTCCCGACGCATATCGGCACGGTGGAAAGCGGAACGAGATTGTGCAGGGCGTTCACGTCATTCGCTGCCGCGAGGTTGTCCGCAAAAAAGGCGCCGTTGGGTTGGCGAGGAATTATCTCAGTTTTTGTCTGTCGGCAACGAGACGGGTGCGGAAAATGCAGGATGCTTTCGATCTCGTGTTTGTGTATCAGCTCTCTCCCGTTTTCATGGCCATCCCGGGTATTCGTTTTGCGCGCAAGCATAAAATTCCGCTTTTGCTCTATTGCTGCGACCTGTGGCCGGAATCGATGAAAATGCTTATCAAGAACGAGCGCAGCTTCGCTTTTCAAGCGGTCAAGAGAATAAGCCGCGCCATATATTCGTCCTGTGACAAGATACTTGTGCAATCCAACAGTTTTATTCCGTATATGCAGCGCGTGCACGATATACCCCCCGATCGTCTGACCTATCTTCCCGCCTATGCGAGCGACGGCTACTTGACCATAGCGCCCGGGGCAGGCGACAGTGCGACAACCAATTTTGTCTTCCTTGGGAATATCGGCATCGCGCAGAATGTGGAGGGCATTCTTGACGCCGTCGGCAAGCTCAGGGATCTGCCTGATTTTCTGGTTCATATCGTCGGCGACGGCTCCAGCCTTCAGCACGTTAAGCAAAAGGCCGCCGCTATGGGCATAAGCGACGCCGTTATTTTTCACGGCAGGCGCCCGGCAGAGGAAATGCCGTCTTTCTACCAGCTTGCCGACGCCTGTCTGGTATCGCTCAACGCCGACAATCTGACGGGTTTAACGCTTCCGTCCAAAGTGCAGGGTTACATGGCGGCCGGAAAGCCCATTATCGGAATGATCGACGGTTCGACCATGGAGGTGATCCGCGATTCCCGCTGCGGGATCTGCGTTTCGGCGGGAGATACGGACGGGCTCGCGTCAGCCATGCGCGATTTTATTGTCAACCGCGACAGCTATGCCGCATGCGGTCAAAACGGGCGCGATTACTTCATCGCGCATTTCAGCAAAAAGGTGTTTATGGACGGGCTGTATTGCGAGCTAAACGAAGTGAGGAGAAAAGAGAATGTCATTGTTTCAAGATAAAACGCTGTTAATCACCGGAGGGACAGGTTCGTTCGGCCATGCTGTGCTCGACGGGTTCCTCGATTCCGATATACGGGAAATCCGCATTTTTTCGCGCGATGAAAAAAAGCAGGACGACATGCGCCATACGTATAACTCCGCCAAGGTGCAATACTACATCGGCGATGTGCGCGACCTTTCCTCGGTCAGGAGCGCGATGCACGGCGTTGATTACATATTTCACGCAGCGGCGCTCAAGCAGGTTCCCTCCTGCGAGTTTTTCCCCTTGGAGGCTGTCAAAACCAACGTATTTGGCACGGATAATGTGCTGACGGCCGCAATCGAGGAAGGCGTTCAGTCCATTGTTTGCCTGTCAACCGATAAAGCGGCCTACCCGGTCAACGCTATGGGAACAAGCAAAGCCATGATGGAAAAGGTGATCGTTGCAAAATCCAGGACGGTTTCTCCGGACAAAACGAAAATATGCTGCACGCGCTACGGCAATGTCATGTGCTCGCGCGGCAGCGTAATCCCCTTGTGGATAGAGCAGATCAAGGCCGGAAAACCCATCACCGTTACAGAGCCTCTCATGACACGTTTTATTATGTCGCTGGAGGAAGCGGTAAAGCTGGTGCTTTTTGCTTTTGAAAACGGGACGTCCGGCGACATTCTCGTTCAAAAAGCGCCGGCGTGCACCATTGCCGTATTTGCGCAGGCGGTCAGGGAACTGTTCTGCCCAACCGCGCAAATTCAGGCCATCGGCATCCGTCACGGCGAAAAGATGTATGAAACATTGCTTACAAACGAGGAGTGCGCTCACGCGGCGGATTTGGGCAGCTTCTATCGGGTGCCCTGTGACAAGCGAGATCTCAACTACGACAAATACTTCATTCATGGCGACAGGGAGCGCGACGTCCTGACGGAGTTTAATTCCAGCAACACGACGCTTTTCGATGTAGAGCAAGTAAAGGCTAAGCTCCTTTCTCTGAAATACATCCAAAATGAGCTGTCGGCATGGGAGAACCGGCCATGAAATTTCTCATACTGGGCGCGGGCGGCATGGTCGGTCACGCCGTATCCCTCCGGCTGCGCGAAAGAGGACACGCGGTCATAGAATACGACGATCGTCCGAACCCAAAGGCGCCGGATGCCATCCCTATCCGATACGGGTATGAAAAACTGGCTCGCTGTATTGCAGACGGAGCATATGACGCGGTTGTCAACTGTACCGCCGTCATCAATCAGGATGCGGAAGCAGATCAGGCGTCGGCCGCCTACATCAACGCGTTTATTCCGCACTGTCTGGAGCAGCTCACCGCCAACACAGGCACCGTGGTCGTCCACCGCAGCACGGACTGCATTTTTTCCGGCGCCCGCGGCTGCTATGATTTGAACGACACTCCGGACGCCGGCAGCTTTTACGCACGAACCAAGGCCGTCGGCGAGCTGCGAAACGGTAAGGATATCACAATCCGCACCTCGCTGATCGGCCCGGAAACGGACGGGAACGGCACGGGTCTTTTCAACTGGTTTCTCAGGCAGCGCGGCGATGTGCTCGGTTACGCCAACGCCATCTGGACAGGGATTACGACCATCGAGTTTGCGGATGCGATAGAGCAGCTGCTGCTCTCCCATGCACACGGTCTGTTCCAGTGCGTGCCGGATCATTCCATCAGCAAGTATGAGCTTCTCCTGCTGTTTGAAAAGTACTTTCCAAACGGGCGCAATATCGTCAGGGTGGATAACAAGCGAGTGGATAAATCGCTTGTGCAAAGCCTCGGAAACGCCCTGCTGCACATTCCGGATTATGAGGAAATGATAGCGAATATGGCGGCCTGGATCGCCGGCCATGCGAAAATCTATAAGAACTGCTATGATGTAAGGAGCAAAGAAAATGAGTAAGCTCAAGCTGATGATTATTATGGGAACGCGCCCCGAGATCATTAAACTCTCGGAGATCGTGAAAAAGGCGGACAGGTACTTTGACCTGCTGCTCGTTCACACCGGTCAGAACTATGATTACAATCTGAACAAGCTGTTCTTCGAGGAGCTGGGGCTGCGTGAACCCGACTTCTACCTCGGCGTCGTGGGCGACAACCTCGGGCAGACCATGGGCAATGTCATCGCCAAATCCTATGAGCTGTTTTGCGCGGAAAAACCGGACGCCATCCTTGTCTTGGGCGATACCAACTCCTGCCTGTGCGTAATTTCCGCAAAGCGGTTGAAGATACCGGTGTTTCATTTGGAGGCCGGAAACCGCTGCAAGGATGAAAACCTGCCGGAGGAGGTCATCCGGCGAATCGTAGACGTCACCAGCGACGTCAATCTCTGCTATTCCGAGAATGCCAGACGGTATATCCTGGATTCCGGCGTGAAGCCGGAGAACACCTATGTCGTCGGCTCAACGATGGCGGAGGTTCTCACGGCAAACATCGACAGCATCCAAGACAGCAAGGTCATGGAAAGGCTGGGCTTGAAAAAACAGCGGTATATCCTGCTTTCCGCGCACCGTGAGGAAAACATCGATATTGCTTCCAACTTCTTCAGCCTGATGAACGCGGTAAACGCGATGGCGGAAAAGTACGATATGCCCATCCTGTACTCCTGTCATCCGCGCTCCAAGAAATATATCGAGCAGCGCGGCTTCGTTTTCGACAAGCGCGTGATTCAGCATCCGCCGCTGGGCTTTTTCGATTACAACAACCTCCAGCAAAACGCCTTTTGTGTGGTTTCCGACAGCGGCACGGTACCGGAGGAGGGCTCCTTCTTCAAGTTTCCGGCGGTTTCCATCAGAACCTCTACCGAACGTCCGGAAGCGATGGACAAAGGCGTTTTTGTCATTGGCTCCATCACCTCCGAGTCCGTGCTGCAGGCGGTAGATCTGGCGGTATCCATGCACGCCAACGGAGACGACGGCTTAAGCGTTCCCGCCTATTGCGATGTAAATGTGAGCACAAAGGTCATCAAGATCATCCAAAGCTATGTTGGCATCATCAACAGGATGGTCTGGCGAAAGGATTGCTGAAGGCAGCCGGAGCGTTTTTGCCTCCGGCTGATGCGGCCGAATAAACGAAGGGAGACGGACTGTCACGAAAAAAAGGTTTTGTATCGTAAGCTTTTGCAATATCTATGTGCTTCCGTACGCCAGAACGTACATTGACGCAATCCGTTCGCACGGCGACGAATGCACGCTGCTATTTTGGGACAGAGACGCCGTTGCGGGGAAAAACGACGCGCTGTTTGATTGCGATATCTCGTACTATCAGCGATCGATTACGCCAAAGAGCGGACGGGTCGATAAGCTTTTGGGCTATCTGGGCGCCGTTCGGCATTTCAAAAAAATATTGCGGGAGCGTCGCTTCGACGGCCTTGTTTTTCTGCAAACGCATGCAGCCGTGTCCTGTATCGGCTTGCTGTCAAGGTATTACAAAAAACGTTATATCGTGGATATCAGGGACTATACCCTTGAAAATATACCGCTCTACAAAGCCGCGGAAAAGCGTCTGATCGCAAACGCCTATGCTACCGTCATTTCCTCGCCGGCATACGCGGACTTCCTGCCGCCGCACGACTATGTGATTGCCCATAATTATTCGCCCTTTGACGAAAACGCGCTGGAAAACACAAGGAAAAGGCGAAGCGCCAGTGAAAGCGCCAGCATTCGGATCTCCTTTGTCGGTTCCGTACGCTTTATCGATATGGATCAGCGTATTCTGCGCTTGTTTGCAAACGACGAACGGTTTCATATCGGGTATTACGGCGCCGGCGCTCAGGTTTTGGAGGAATACTGCCGGAACGCAGGCATTACAAACGCCTCGTTTTCCGGGAGCTTCTCTCCGGCGGAGACGTTGTCCTTTTATGAAAAAACAGACGTCGTCAACAACCTTTACGGAAACGGCAACCGATTTCTGGATTATGCCCTGTCCAACAAGCTGTATCACGCCGCCCAATTGCAGATCCCAATCCTTGTATGTCCTAAAACATATATGGAAGCAGTTTCCACCGCGTATCAAATCGGGTTTGTTCTGGATGTGATGGATCCGCTGAGTCCGGACAAGCTGTACCGCTGGTTTCACAGCCTGGATCGTGCGCTTTTGTCGGCGGGCGCGGATCAATTTCTAACAAAAATCAAAGCAGACAACGAAGAATATCGCAAAGTGATCGATTGCTTTGTTTGCGGTGAGGAGGCAAGGAATGAAGATATTGCAGATCACGTCCGAGCTTGACGGCGGCGGTGTTGACCGGCTGCTGTTTGATTATTGCAGCCGAATGATTCCCGATATTCAGTTTGATTTTATTGTCACCGCCGAAAAGGAAGGGATACTGGAGCAGCCGCTGCAAGAACTGGGCTGCGGCGTCTTCCATATCCCGCAATTCAGAAAAAGCTTGAAGGGTCATGCTCTGCAGCTAAGGGAAATCATCAAACGCGGGAAATACGACGCCATACATGACCACAGCGGATACAAGGCGTTCCTCAACCTGAAGATTGCGAAAGCATGCGGGATTCAAACCAGAATAGCGCATACACATTCGGCATTTGTTGCCGAGAGCGTAAAGGGCGGCCTGCTTCGCAGGCTGGTTACGCCAATAACAAAGCACTATGCGACCGATCTTTTTGCGTGCGGAAGGGACGCCGGCCGGTGGATGTGGGGAGAGAAATCATTTTCCGCCGGCAGGGTGCGGATCATGACAAACGCCATCGACATCCCTGTCTTTGTCTTTTCAGAAGAAACCAGGCGCGACGTGAGAGCGCGGCTGGGTGTGGACGGCAAATTTGTGGTCGGCAATGTTGCAAGATTCTCCTATCAGAAAAACCACGCGTTTCTTCTGGAGATTTTTCGGGAAATCAAAAATCGGCGCGCCGACGCCGTCCTTTTGCTGGTTGGCGACGGAGAGCTTGCGCACGACGTCCGGCGCAGAGCGTCCGCGCTTGCTCTGGACGACAGCGTGATCTTCCTTGGCGTACGCAAGGATGTGCCCAAGCTGTTGAACGCGATGGATGCTTTTGTGTTGCCCTCCCTGTTCGAGGGGCTGCCGGTCACGCTGGTGGAGGCGCAAGCGGCGGCGTTGCCATGCTTTGCCGCAGATACAATCACAAAGGAGATCCGTATCACGGACGCTCTGGAATATCTCCCGCCGGAAAGCCCCGCTTCGGCTTGGGCCGATTCCATATGCCGCGTGGGGAGCGACCGGCGCGGGGATCTATGCGATAAGATTGCCGCCGGAGGCTACGACATCGCGGTTGAAGCAAAGAAAATGAAGGCGCTATATTATCGGCTGTGCGGCAGCGCATGCGCTTCTAACACATCCACATCCTCCAACTAAAAAAAGCAAGGCGCCGTATACGCTTTGCCAGCTATTTTGAAAGGGTTCTCCGCTATGAAAAAGGTAATGCTTGTTTTTGGTACGCGTCCTGAAGCGATCAAAATGTGTCCTCTCGTCAATGAGCTGAAGGGCCGCGCACAGATCGAAACGGTCGTCTGCGTCACAGGTCAGCATCGCCAGATGCTCGATCAGGTGCTTGCGGTTTTTGGCGTCGTGCCGGATTACGACCTTTCGATCATGAAGGAAAAACAGACTCTGTTCGATATCACCACCGGCATTCTGGAGCGCATCAAGACCGTGTTGGAGGAGGTCAGACCCGACGTCGTGCTCGTTCATGGCGATACCACGACCACCTTCGTCTCCGCGTTGGCCTGCTTCTATCTTCAGATTCCGGTTGGTCACGTAGAGGCCGGTCTGCGCACCTACCAGCTCTATTCTCCCTATCCGGAGGAATTTAACCGGCAAGCGGTGGGCATTCTGGCACAGTATCACTTTGCTCCAACCGCGCTTTCACGGGACAATCTGCTTCGGGAGGGGAAAAAACCGGAAACCATATTCGTCACCGGCAACACCGCCATCGACGCGCTGAAAACGACGATCCGCGCCGAATATACGCACCCGGAGCTGGATTGGGCGGCCGACAGCCGTCTCATCATCATCACTGCCCACCGCCGTGAAAATCTGGGGGAGCCGATGCACCATATGTTCCGCGCCATCCGCCGCATCATGGACGAGCATCCTGACGTCAAAGCCATATACCCGATACACAAAAATCCGCTCGTACGGCAGGCGGTCGCGGAGGAGCTGTCCGGCTGCGACCGAATCCACATCATCGAACCGCTGGACGTTTTAGACTTTCACAACTTCCTTTTCCGCAGCTATCTGGTATTGACGGACAGCGGCGGCATCCAGGAGGAGGCGCCCGGTCTTGGCAAACCGGTGCTGGTGATGCGCGACACGACGGAGCGCCCCGAGGGAGTCGCTGCCGGAACGCTCAAATTGGTCGGCACCGGGGAACAGAGCATCTACGAAAGCTTCCGCCAGCTTCTGGAGGACAAGGAAGCGTATGCCGCGATGTGCAGTGCGAGCAATCCCTATGGCGATGGATTTGCCAGCAAGCGGATCGCCGATATTCTGCTGACCTAAGTACCGTTGACGCCTCCTGTTTCTCCCGCCGTTCGCCTTGTCCCCCGCTTCGTTCGGGGACGTCCGCATCGCCGGAAAGGAATCCGGGATCGCGCAAAGGCTGCGCAAATGAAAAGCAGCAAACCCGCAGGCGGCGGATACGCCGTTATCAAAACCCGCTCTATCCGGCGCTGTGGATCCGGCGCGCATAAAGCGCAGCGCCAAGCGCCGCTTCCTCCATGCCGGGAGGCAGGATCAGCCGCATCCCAAAAACATCCTCGGCAATACGCCGCAGGTGCGGATTGCGTCTCAACCCATTTCCGCCGCCAATCAGCTTGTCTTTTGGCGGTAAAGGCCGCTGCAAATAACACGCGTACATCCCATACAGTTCATCGATCATGCCGTGCAAGACGCCCAAGGCAAACTGCCCCGGCGTAAAATTCTCCGGCGTGAGATTTGTTATGCTCGCGCGCTGCTGCGGCGTCTGCCGCGTCCCGTCAAAGGTTGTGATAATCCGCGGATGGCTGCCGTCGTCCGTTGTGACGGAAAGAAGCCGCTCCAAGCCGTCGTAGGCGGGCGCGTCGATTCCGGTAAAGCACTTTACCGTATCTCTGAAAAAGCGCTCCGTCAAAGCCCATGCGCGCCCGCCGCACAAGCCTGCCCCCGTCAGCAAAAAGCCGCCCAGCGGATAGGGTCTTGCTTCCAGCGCGGAAAGCGGAAGCGCCCGCTCCGTCCAAAGCGATATTTGACTGCCGGTGCCGATATTCAACAGCAGCGCATCAAGATCTCCATCGGTAGCGCCGATATAGCTGGCGGGATTGTCTCCGATCGCCGCCGCCACAAAAGCGCCGTCAGCGCTCCGGCCAAGCGATTCTTGGGCACATACCCGCGGCAGAATTGCGGGATCTATTCCACAGCGCGTGAGCGCCTTCAAATCAAATTGCTGCCGTTCCAAATCAAAAAAACCGAGACTTTGCGCGTTGCTGGGATCCAGAACCGGCTGTTTGCGCCCGGCAAGCCGCATCGCCGCCACGTCGGCAACGGTTGCCAGAGTCGCCGCGTTATCCGGTACCAAGGCATTGCGGAGATTGTAGAAATGCGTCGCAAGCCCGTATCCGGACGCCAGAGTATACCCGCTTTTTTGGCTTAGCCAGACCGCGTAGCTGCTGCCCGTGTACGGCAGGCGTCCGCGCCCGTCCTGCCAGGTGTAAAGCGGACTTAGCACCCGCCCAGCCTGATCGAGATAAACAATTCCGTGCTGCTGTCCGGTAACGCCGATATGACGAACCGGGTATTTTTTGCAGAACGATTTTGCCACAGACAAAGCCGTCTCCAGCAGCGCCTCGGCGTCCTGCGCCCTTTCCCACGGCGCGGCGGAGGGCAGAAAGCCGCCATTTGGGCAGGTTGCGTGATCGATTATCGTATCTTGCGCGTCTATCGCAACTGCGCTGATTGTGGTCGTGCCGATATCCAAGCCCAGAGAAACCATATTGCTCTCCTCCAAAGTCCGTTCTGCCGGCAGCGCCGTCTGCGGCTATGTAACCCATGCCTCATGGAAGCATTCCGTAGATCATTTCTCTGAGTTGCCGGTGCATCACGTGATTGACGGGATGGTGGTCGCAGACCTGAATCCCCATAAATATCGCCGTATGGCGTTCCGGACTGATGGAGGAATAGGTTCCGCCCTTCCCTTGCCAGCCAAATTCTCCAACCGGCGTCGCACCGTTTTCCTGTTCGGGTTCCGTCATGACGCGAACGCACATGCCGTAGTCATAGCCGGGCAAGCCCAGCGTGGCGCGGAATACCGCCGCGTTGCTTTTTGAGAGCAGCGGCGTTCGCATGCGTTCGATCCCTTCCGGCGTGAGCACCCGATTCCCGTTCGCGCCGATTCCGTCGTTTGCCAACGCCGTTTCCAGCTTCATGTAATCGTCCGCTGTAAAATACAGCCCCGCGCCGCCGCTTTCATATTCTTCGGTGAACACAAACGCATTATCGTCGGGTATGCGGTACCGGCAGCCGCCGGACGGATACCACATATACTGCGGAAGCAGTCTTGCTCGCTGTGCCGCATCCGGATGGAACGTGGTATTGTCCATCTCCAGCGGCTTGAAAAAGCTGTCTTCCAGATACTTTGACAGCCGCATTCCGGTGGCTACCTCCATAATCGCGGCAAGCACATCCAGACTAAGCCCATATTTGTAATCCGTGCCCGGCTCAAACGAAAGCGGCTCGCGCAAAATCGCGCCGACAATATCCCGCGTACTCCTATGCCCTGCCGCGACAGCGGAGCTGATATAATCCGTGTACAGATTGTCCGCCACACCGCTGCACATGGACGCGAGGTGCCGGATGCAGACCGGGTGCTCCGGCGCAAGCGCTTTGTCGCCGACGATCATTCCTTTTTCGTCCTTGATGTACACGCGAAGGTTCTTCATTTCCGGAAGAAATTCGCAGGCCGGGGAATCGAGCGAAAGCCTTCCTTCGCAGACCAGCTTTGCAAGCGCGGCGCCGATAACAACCTTTGTAGAGGAATACCCGATATACATACTATCACTCTCGCAATTGTAACGGTAGCGATA
>CAZWUK010000067.1:0-11367 GCA_964636685.1 uncultured Oscillospiraceae bacterium | reverse complement strand
TCGGCAAGAACGGATGTCAGCTTTTCACTTGTCACATCGTCCACGAACAGGCGCAAGGGCTTCACAGCCTGAAATGCGGCGATCTCCGCAGCCTTGCTTTGCAGCTCCTCTTCAGTGGCTTTCCCTTTGGAGACCTTGTCCACAAGGGCGCGTTTTTCCTTTTCCAGTGCGTCCAGCTTCATCTGGCTCTCAATGATTTTCGCACCCAGTTCCCCGTTCGCCTCCCGCTCATATTCTTCGACCGGGGCCACCATCCACGCGATGACGGAGGATTTACGCTCCGCAGGGGGCAGGATGACGACAAGGTACAGGCTGATCGGTTCTCTCCAGTCCGCCGTCCCACAGACAAAGTATTTGCCTTGCCCGCACAGCGCAATGACGCCAAGCGCCTCCACCGCAGCCATGTCCACGGCAGTCTGCGTGGATTCCGAAACTGCAAGGACATATTCCCGCAGGACCTCCGGCAGCGCTTCGACCGGGAAGGTTGGCAGGTCATACTCATCAAAAGGGATGGGTGTGTCCCATTCTACGGGCGAGACCCCGTTGTACTGGTCAGGAGTCACATATCCCGGCAAGCTGCTGACCTTTTTGAAAAAGCGCTGTCGTCCGCACCAGATCCGGTCAAGCTCATCGTCCTCTAGAGGCGGGTCGCAGCGTTTCGCTTCCTTAAAAAAGAGCTGGTACGCCTCGTCCGTATCCCCGTAGCGTTTGATGATGCGTGAACCGAGTTGTGTGAGCGTGCTGTTGCGGCTGCCCTCCGGGATGGGTGCCCGGTAGTTCATTAGAAAGTCCTTAGACGCCTCCGCCTGCTCCAGAAAAGCATCGAGCGTAATATCCCCGTCGACTACGGTCACTTCCGGGTCTTCGGTGCCGATGAAAAAGCGTGCGCTGTCCGCAGCGTTGGCATCGAAAAACGGATAGGCCATTACAATGCGTTCCTTCATCACTGTGTAATTCGTCTCAGAAGTCATAGGGCCGATGAGAAACACAACATGAAATCGCGGTCGCGGAGAGCTGTCACCCTTCTGTTTCATGTGGTGTCGGGACAGATGGATGATGTGCGGCACGCCCGGAAAGACGAACGCGATGTCCTCCGGTGTGATCCACATTTCCGGGTCATCCGTATGGTCGTTGTCGCAGTCAAACGGCAGCGCGTTTGACCACTGAAAGTTGTCCCGGCTCCGATAATTGTCTTTGTACTGCGCGAACACGCAGTCAAACAGGAACGCCTTTTTTGCGGTTTCAGCATTCTCGATTTCTATGCGCGTGGAATAGGTGCAGTTGCTCAGTGCTTCCCGGCGATCGGCGGCATAAGCGATGATTGGATTTTCTTTCAGCATGGTGTTCAGCTCCTTTCTGCCTTGATGTCGGGATGGGTGAGCCATTCGTCCAGCGCCGCTTTTGAGATGAGCCAGCGCTGTCCGGCGCGGCGGTAAGGGATTGAGCTGCCCTGCAAGAGGGCAAGCAGTGTGGGTGGACTGATCCCAAGATAAGCGGCCGCCTCTTTAAGATTGAGTACAACCTTGTTGGTTTCTTTTGGCATATATGTGCCTCCTCTCTCTTGTGTATGTCCCCATTATGCTGTATAATCTCACCATAATCATTTATCTAACGGTAAGAGTTGCGGTAAGGACGAGAGAGGAGCCAATTTCGATGAATATAAAGGAACAGCTTGACCCATATCAGATCGGTGGCATCGGCGATATAAAAAGAAAGACCCTCCGCTTCCATTCATACCGAATGGGAACAGAGGGCGGCAAGCCGACGCTGTATGCGGTTTATGAGCCGGAAAACCCTCCGAAGATGTTCGCGGGCTATCCTTCCGGGCAGGATCTGCTGGTGGAGCTGTGTAACCTGCATCTTGAATTGGCGGGAAAAGGCATAGAGGCTCGAACTGAAATCATTCAGCGGTGGTGTCTTTCCAATATGCACCCGTATTATCATTTCGGAGATAGTGTTCGGTTTTCGCAGTTTGAAGCGGACAAGAACAGCTACTGGGATGCGGTGGTCAACATGATTGAAACATACTACATTCATGTGGATGAGATGTGTTCCGACCTTCAGAGACTCTATGCCGACACGATGATGGTGCTGGCTATACGCAGCCTGTTGGAGAAAGATGAATACGGGGCAAAGAAATTCCTCTTGTCCATTCAGTCACCGACGAAAAAAGATATGCTGAGAGAATGGAAAGGCACAAAACAGGAACTGCGTCCCAGACTGATCGACAATTATATGAGTACCTTTCCGAAGTTTACCATGAGCCTACAACGTGATGAGAACACGAATTCTCTCGTGCTTCTCCCGGAGGTCTCTTCGATCATAGAGGCGGCATACTATGCGCTCTCCCGCTTCGTTGCGGTAAACTCTGGGGCATTGGATGACTGGGGCGGCAAGACGAGCATTGCTTTCTGCGCTGCCTGTGGGGCAGCATTCATCAAGCGTGGAAACCGGCAGAAGTACTGCCTTTCTCCACAGTGCCAGAGTATCCGCAATCAGCGTAAATCCAAGGACTACTATTATCGGGAGCAGCAGAAGGAAATTGACGAGCTGCTCAGTTGACCCTAGGGGTGGTCAAATATCTACAGGAATGGCAGATGAAGACCGGCGCAGAGTGTCGTGTGAGTTTTCGCGAATTAGGCAGGGGGGATAGTAGAAGCACGAACAGCCCTTAAGCCGACAGAGCTGGAGAGCAGAAGCATAGATGTGCGATTACTACTTTATCCGCTAATTGAATATTTGCATAGAAACTTGTATTGACTTGGGCATATGTGGAGAGTATAATAATGCTATGACTTTGTCCGCTTTTCGGAGATAAATTACAATAACTGATAAAGGAGGGATTGGATGCTACCGAGCGATAAGGTGAAAAAAATATTTGCGGCACATGGCGGCCTGATGCGTACCTGTGAGCTGCATAAGGAACACCTGTTTTATAACGACATCCAGACTCTCATGGAGCATGGCGTCATTGAAAAGGTTCGCTATGGGTACTACCAATGGGTCGACAATGAAAATATGAGCGAGGCTGCGGTCATTACGCGGCTGTTTCCTGATGCGATCATGTGCATGGACACAGCTCTGTTTTACTATCGCTACAGCGACAGAACACCTGTGGCCTGGCACCTGACCGTCAGCAAGGACAGCGGAAAAAGCCGCTTCAAAATCGACTATCCCTTTACGAAGCCCTACTATGTCGAGCCATCTGTTCTGGAGCTTGGCGTCACGAGCGGTGAAATGGACGGGAACCCCATCCGCATCTATGACAAGGAACGCACCATCTGCGACTGCCTGCGGCATATGGGAAAAATGGACAAGGAAACCTTTAACAAGGCCATTATGAGCTATATTGCTGACAGCGAGAAGAACATCCCACGCCTGT
The DNA here is from genome assembly GCA_964636685.1 of uncultured Oscillospiraceae bacterium. Lineage (GTDB taxonomy): Bacteria > Bacillota > Clostridia > Christensenellales > CAG-138 > CAZWUK01. The sequence goes on along the minus strand of CAZWUK010000067.1, from coordinate 7,985 downwards.
CGGAATACGCAAAGAAGCTGAGGGTCATGCAAAAAGTCAAAACGATCATAGGAGTGTGGATGTGATGGCGGATATCGGGGCGTCGATCCTTGCGAAACTCAAAAACAAGTCAAAGGAGACAGGCGCGCCCTATCAGCAGTGCCTGCAGCTCTTCTTTCAGGAGGAGTTCCTTCGGCGCTTGTCAAAGTCAAAATACACAGACAATTTCATCCTCAAGGGCGGTCTTTTCATATACACACTCACGAACTTTGAAAGCCGAGCCACGGTAGATGTGGATTTTCTTATGCGCCGTATGAGCAGCGATCTGGAACACATGGACGCCGTGATCGAGGAGATCATCTCAACACCCACCGGCAACAACGATGTGGTCGTTCTGGAGGCAAAGCAGACGCAGCAGATTTCACCGCAGCGCAAATACCCGGGCGTCAGCACCCAGATCATCGGTCGTATCAAGAACGTGCGCGTCCCCTTTGATGTGGATGTGGGCATCGGTGATGTGATCGTACCCAAGCCGCAGAAGCGCACCATGCCGCCGCAGCTTGACGGTTATGAAGCGCCGGAGGTTCTGACCTACTCGCTGGAAAGCACCATTGCCGAGAAGTTCGACGCTATTCTCCAGCGCTTTGAGCTGACCGGGCGCATGAAGGATTTTTACGACATTTACTATCTTTCCCAGACCTTCAATTTTGATGGCCGCAGCTTGCAGGAGGCCATCATGCAGACGCTCTCCACGCGAAGGACGCCCTACGAGCGTGACAGTCTTGACCGGGTGATCGCGTTGGCAGAAGACGCCGATATGCAGGTCAAGTGGCGCTATTTCCTCAAGACCATCAAAGGCCGGGAAATTGCCTTCACGGATGTAATAACCGCGCTCGACCGTTTCCTCCGCCCCGTGTGGAATGCCATTGTAAGCGAGGACGAGCTGCTGGGTACCTGGCATACGGCGGATGGTTGGCAGATTACATCATCGAGTCCATGTTTTTGGACAAATTATTCTATATAATTGGATAGTCGGAGGTTAATTATGGAGAAATACATTGAAATCCTCGATTCGTTAATGAGTTTAAAAAAAGAGAAGAAAAAGAAAGATCCCAACATAAAAGAAAAAGAAGCATTCCGCAGCGCATGGGTCAGCTTGGTTTCTGAGGCCGGTTTTGTTGGCAGTGCCGAGCAGTATTTGTATGAGGGGTTTGCTTTCTGTGGTGCCGAACCGTTCTATGCTTATCTTGTTAAGACGAAAGATCGGAATGCCACATTATCAGCATTGTTCAGTGGCAAACACTATGGCAATGACAGCAATGTTACCTTTCGTTTGGTAACGCATTTGCTGGCGTTAATGCTTAACGACAATGCTCCTGAAAATGTGTTGGCCCCCGTAATTAAACGTTTGCCGGGAGCCTCCATCAATAAGGAGAAAAAGCGACTCGGTACCGCAGAGAAAACAGTGGGAAAATATTTCTTGGCAGAGTTGCTACCTGATGTGGTGCTTTGCCCTCTTGCTGATATCGGGACAAAGCCAATATTTGTCAAGGAGTTTGTAGACCTTCTCTCGTCTATGCTGGACGGCATCGAAAACAGCGGCGCAGCGAAGGGTGTTGTTGCAGATAATATTGTGAAAGTCCGCAAATGGTTTGCTGATTATGAAGCACACCAAAGCGTGTCTCCCGAGAAAAAGACGGCCCGAGTGGAAACGGTTCCGGTAGAAGCGGAAGAGGATGCTGATGTTTCGCATAAAGCAGATGGTCATCAGGAAGAGGGGGGTAAATCGCCTAATACACCTCGTGTTCTGCCTGATGAAGAACCTCCAGCAGACGTGGCGGCATACCTTGTTGCTTTGCTCAGCAAAGCAGGCAAAGCTGCTATAGCCGTTAAATCTGAAAACATACAGCAGAAAAGCAAGATTGATGCGCTGATCCACAGTGTTGAGAGCGAACAGGAGAAACTCAGGCGGGTTAATCAGCAGATTGCAGATCAGCAGGATACAATTGCTGAACTACGAAAGAAACTGTCTGCGGCAGAAGGTGATATCTTAGTATTAAGACAGGATATAGACCAAAAGGACACTGTTATCACTGAAAAAACCACAGAAATTGAAGAAAGAATTAAAATGACAGATGTCCTCAGTCGTGACAGAAGCAATCAGGCAAATGAAACACTGCAAAGGCTGGCGTCAAAAATCAGAATTGAGTATCGGGATTTTATGGATGCGTTGGATGTTCCTATGAGCTGTGATCTTGGCGAGAACTTGAGACTCCAGCTTCAGAGTATCTTTGATATACTGGAAAAAGGCGGCATGAAGATTAAGTGAGGTGAAAAACCGTGGCAACAGGGTTGAAGTATTATTTTGGAATTGACTTCGGCACGACCAACAGTGCTACCGTTGGTTATGTCGTGATGGATCAGAAATCGGAGTCTGTTAAGTACGGCGATGAAGAAGGTCGTCCAATTCCTTCCGTTGTTGCGATTGATAAATCCACCGGCAGCGTATTTGCTGGTCGGGAGGCTTGGGATAAAAAGATGGAATTGAGCGAGTCCTGCGAGTATATCTCGTCCGTCAAGACCATTTTGGATTCTGAGCAGACAAAAACGATTGCGGGGTGCGAATGGACCGCTGTCGATGTAGCCAGTGAGGTTTTCAAGTATTTGAAGGCCAATGTGCAAAATCGCACCGGAATTGAAATGGAAGAGGCAACTGTGGCTATTCCTGTTGGATTCAGTGCATCCAAGCGTTCAAAATTGCGTGAAGCAGCAAAAAAGGCCGGAATCCACATCCGCTCATTTATCAGCGAACCCACGGCTGCGTTTTTTGCAAATTACAACGAGCTGAAAAGCTCTTCTGTCGTTGCTGTTTTTGATTGGGGCGGCGGCACGCTGGATGTCTCTATCCTTCAGCATGTCAATGGTAAAGTCTCCGAATTGGCAACGGTTGGTAAGAACATTGCCGGTGATTATATTGATGACAAGATTGCCAAGCGAATCCATGCTAAAATTGCCCGTAAAAAGGGTATCGAAACGGCTTTTGCGGATATGCCGTCCAGTGCCCAGGATATGATGCGGGTTCGTGCCGAACGCGCAAAGCGTATGTTGGGCGACGATGACACTGCCACCATTTCAATCAATAATTATGGTGTATATGGTGCCTGCCGCGAAACATTGGAATATGACTGGTTTGCTGATATTGTAGATCCGGAAGTTACTATGGCGATAGAGTGCCTAGAAGAAGCCATTCGTCAGTCAGGAGTAGGACTTGCCAATATCGACCGGATTGTCATGGTAGGCGGCAGCAGTAATCTGCGTCCTCTGCTGGAGAAGATGGATGAAAAGTACGGAGACAAACTGTTCTTCCCGGAAGAAACCATGTGGAACGTTGCTCAGGGCGCAGCAATGCTGGCAATGACTCCCGGTGGTTACTACTCCAACCAGTCTATTGGTCTTGTATTGAGCGATAATGCATATTACGAAATTCTGAAACCGGATACACCCATTCACGGGTGGGAACATATATGTCATTTTGGAATTGTGGATTCCAGCAAGGAAGCCCGTTTCGTTTTTGGCGGTAGTCCTGATATTGAAACCTCTCCAGAAAAATACAAGACGCTCTCTGTCCCGGCATACCGCTTCCTGCAGGAACAAATTGTGCTAAAGGCATCGATTGGCCAGAACATGGTGTTTACAGCAGTTGCCGGAAGTAATATGCAGACCACAGAATTTCGCCGTTTGTGGGAATATACACAATTAAAGTGCTATTACAAACTGCCGGGAAGGCAGGTGCAACATGGAGAGTAATGTCAGTACTGTGGCATTTCGGAGCAATTTATATCCTGTCGAAAAGAGCTTCTACGAGGATTCAATCTTCTGCTCCAAGATTCATGACCCGTTTTCGTTGGAGATTCTCAAAAAGCAGTATACATTAACGAGTCTTCAGAAGCGAGAATATGAACGTGCATCTGTTCACTGCGCATATGCTGCCAAAAATGACTATCCTTGGGGAACCATCAGAGATGCCCAAGGCCATGAACAGGTAGTATGCAGATGCCTCAACACGAAATGCCACCTCTTTCAAAGTTGTCGCCCCGATTTTGAACCTGCCGAGCTTGCAATACATGAGGAGAACCAAAAGGCACAACCGGCTATTTTTAAGTTTGAAGAAGCCGCCCGAAAGAAGCACGAGTTGGATGATGGGGATGCCGGAGAAGCGGCAAAGCTGTTTGCTGATGACCATCCAAAAGCAGATACTCTGATTTCTGTTGAAGAAAATACTGAGCAGGACGATCCATTTGTAGTTCAGAAACCTGCTCCAGCGGTTCCAAAGCCTGCTGCCGTTAAAGAAATCAATTACAGCTCCTTTATAGAAACTACGCAGGATGAAATCATTGAGGCTGAACACACAGAGCGTAGTATCGTTAATGCTGGTCCTGGTACAGGCAAGACATGGACATTGATTGAAAAAATCATATACATGATCAATGAAGGGCAGGCTGCGGCAGAAAACATTCTCGTTTTGTGTTTTTCCCGCTCTGCTGTGGAAGTAGTACGAAGCAGATTGTCTGAAGCAGCCGAAAACGGTCGCATTGGTTATGAGTGGCAGGATGTTGATGCTCGTACCTTTGACTCGTTCGCTACATACATGTTGGCATGGGTACAAGACAATTATGGGGAATTACTCCCGAAACACTTTCTGCTGGAAGCGTATGACTATGATCAGCGCATTAAATCGGCCACATCCATATTTAAGAAGAAAAAAGATATGCTGGCTGATTACGAACATATCATCGTCGATGAAGTACAGGATTTGGTCGGTAGTCGTGCTGAATTGGTTCTTGCGATGTTAAAAGGCCTCCCTGAAACCTGCGGTTTTACAATTTTGGGCGATTCCTGCCAAGCTTTGTATGACTACATGGCTGAAGGCGATTCTGCGGTTATGTCCTCTGAGCAATTTTATCAGGACATCTTTAAAAGCTTCCCTGACGCCAATTACTATGCTCTCACTGAGAATCACCGCCAAGGCGACACCTTTGGGCAGCTGACGATTCCGTACAGGAAAGCAATTCTTACGGGTTCTGCACAGGATCGTGTCTCTGCAGCAAGTGATCTTCTGACGCATATCCCCCAGACGCCCGTAAAGCTAACCAAGTTTTCAAGGAGCGATGCGCTTCGATACATTGGGCAGGGTGAAACATTGGGCATTCTTACCCGCACAAACGGGCAGGCTTTGCAGATTTCCGCATGGCTTCAAAATGCTGATGTTCCGCACGCCTTACACCGTGGATTAGGCTCTCCCACGCTGGGTGACTGGATTGCGCGTGTATTCTGCGACTATGAAAACGAATCTGTTGGCGAGACTGCCTTTATAGCAAAACACCTTGCTTTGTATCCGGATGCCGGATATGAAACTGCACGCACGCGGTGGATGGCCCTTGTTTCAACACAGCGTGGAGCGGCACGGAGCAGATATGAGGTTGCAGATTTGTTGAAAGGTCTCTTGCAAAACGCCAGAGAACCAGCTCTGTATGAATCCGGTGCAGGAAAAAAGCATGCTATCACAGTCAGTAACATTCACCGGGCAAAAGGCAGGGAATTCGATTCCGTGATTGTAATTGATGATGTGATTGAGGCAATGTCTGATTCGGAAACGGAAGATATTTTGGGGCACAAGGTGTGCTATGTTGCACTGACACGACCTAAGAAAAAGGTAGAAAGAGCCGAAATTTCCAAGAAGGACAAACAGATCTATATTACGAGGAACGAGGACCAGAGTAAACGGTGTGCAAAAGCCGGGGGCTTTAGGCGATATATTTCTCATTTTGAGATTGGTAGTGATACAGATCTGGATTTACGCTCTTTTGCCGATGACGAAGGGCGCCAGCAGCAAATTAGGAAAGATGTTCAGTCCGGAATGCGATTGAAGCTGATCAAGTGTCCGGAAAGAACAAAACTTTACGTTGTATACCGCATTGTGGCGGAAGACAATGAAAAACTTGTATTGGGATATACAAGCAGGTCTTTTGCTCACGAACTGGAAAAGGCAATTCAGCATATAAAAAATATGAATTGTCCAGTGTATTACGATGTGTATCCGCATGCATTTTGTGATGTTTATATCCACGGCATTACTACGTGCATATCCGGGATAGCCCCCGTTCCCATAGGCGCAAAGGCCTTTGGTGATGTCAGCATTTGGTCTGGCATAACGATCACAGGTTTTGCAGCTGTTGATAAAGATACTTACTAAATATACAGAACCGGAGGTTTGGTTATGGCCGACTATTCACAATTTTATGAAGCACGAAAGGTCGTGTCCCGTATTTTGGAGCAAGACTTTATCGGACCTGTTGCAAAAGATGAATGCCTTGCCGAGCTTCCGGTTCAGTATTACATTATGGGAAAACTGTATCCACAAAAGGATACTGTGGAGGCATTGGATCTTGCGCGGAATCCTCTGTTGGAAAATGAAATCGAAACCTATGATGCGTCCATTTCTCTGAGCAATCAAAACAATCCTTCTACCATGGGTATTACGGTTACACTGAAGGCTGGGGTCGATGCAATTTGCGTTTCCGGCAGTTATGCCTTCTATGAGCCAGTTTCCTTTGAGGATGCAAAAGGAAACGGAATCGACACATCCAGATGGGAGCACCTTGAGAAGAAGCCGAAGGAAGTATGGAAGCGTAACGAATATGGGTATTCTGAGACAATTGCTTTCACTGGGAAACGGGTGGAGTATGCAGATTTGCCCAGCGGACTTCAATTGCAAGTGTATACCCATTCCGTTATGGATTCAGGTGAGCGTGTGATTACGGTTGCACTGGTCAACGAAAACCAGTCTGACAATGATATGGGGTCCACTTCCAAGTGCTGCGCTTTTCAACCTGTTATCCGATTGACCAGTGGTGATGCGGCAGCCATTTTCACCAGCGTGAACCGTCAGACATATCTGACTACCGATCCAGAACTTTTGGAACTGGATATGTTGTATTCCGATGTCTATTGCTACGCACAGGGACACGGTTGCTCCGTTATGTGGGATATGGATAATGTCGAGCCGGAATGGGTAGAGTCTGCATTTTTTCCAACATTCGACCTTCGCCAGATGAAGGCAGCTGAAGTTGTAAGCGGAAATGTGTTGTCTATGCAGTTTTTATCTGCCGCACCTGCTGACGATGTCGTTTGGGAATTGGGTACATTTGCAGCCAAGTATAAGAAGTGGATAGAGAATCAAAACGGCTTAGTTCCCGAAGTAAAAGACGATTTGCAGGAGATTGCCAAGGCCAACATCCAAAAATGCCAAGCTGCCTGCAGCAGAATAGAATATGCAATTAAGCTGTTGAAAGAAAGTGCAAACAGCGATTGCAAGGCTTTCCGCGCTTTTCAGCTTGCAAACGAAGCAATGCTGCTTCAGAGAAGGCAAACCCTGCTGAAAAACAAAAAGAACTTTGATCCGGCTAAGGTCTGCTGGTATCCATTCCAGTTGGCCTTTATCTTACATGAACTGGCCTCCTTTATTGAGCCAAAGGGCCATCCCGGACAGGAAGTTCCGGACCGGCAAATGGTTGACCTCCTTTGGTTCCCCACCGGCGGTGGTAAAACGGAAGCATACTTAGGGATTACTGCGTTTGTAATCTTTTTGCGCAGGCTCCGGGATGCAAACGCAGATGGTGTTACCGTAATAATGCGGTATACTCTTAGGCTCCTGACTTTGCAACAGTTTGAACGTGCCAGTATTCTGATATTCGCATGTGAGTTGCTGCGGAAGAAATATAAAATGTGTGGAAACGAGATTTCCATCGGTTTGTGGGTTGGTGGCAACCTTACACCGAATCACCTGAAAGAGGCCAGAACCAGTATCAACAAGCAAAAAGAGGGCGGCGATGACGAGAAATCGAATCCTGTTCAAATCAAGGTTTGCCCTTGGTGCGGTGCAAAACTTCATGCTCAGCATTATGATGTTGACCTCGTTCAAAACAGGATGACAATCAACTGCCCTA
>CAZWUK010000066.1:0-12003 GCA_964636685.1 uncultured Oscillospiraceae bacterium | reverse complement strand
GCCATATTCATGCTGATGATTATAGCACCGATTCATGCCCTTTTTCAAGCCAAATTCAACGCCGATCATTCGCGCGGATCCAACTTCTCCATTTCCTCCTGCAGCCGCTGCACCGCTTTCTTTTCAATACGCGAAATATATGAGCGCGATATGCCAAGAAGCGAAGCAATCTCGCGCTGTGTCATCTGATAGCAGCCAAACAAACCGTACCGAAGCCGTAAGACCGTGTACTCGCGTTCTGTCAGCACCTGCTTCATCCGGCTGCACAAAAGATCCGCATGGATCTTGTCGCATACCTCGTCGCTGAGGCCTGATGGATCCGTTCCCAAGATATCGGCAAGGGCAACGTTATTGCCGTCGGCGTCCACACCGATGGGTTCGTTGAGGGATACCTCCGGCGCCTGTTTGCGTTCAGCACGCAGGCTCATAAGGATCTCGTTCTCCACACAGCGGCTGGCATAGGACGACAGCGCGGTTCCCTTTTCCGGGTCAAACGATGTTACTGCTTTTATCAGCCCAATCGTGCCAACGGAGATCACATCGTCCGGTTCACGACCCGCCCTTACATATTTTTTTGCGATGTGTGCCACCAGCCGCAGGTTATGCAGTATCAAAGCGTCGCGCGCTTGACAGTCGCCCTGCTTCAGACGCTCGCAATATCTTCTCTCCTCCTCACGCGACAATGGTTCCGGAAATGACTTTGTCTCCCCGAGAAACCCAAACAGCAAGAACAGATCCTGAAGCATTTCAAACAGCAGCATATTTCTTCCTCCGCGATACTCTATGCGATGCTGCCATTGTCCTATTCGTCAAAATTACTGCACCGTCTGCCCAATGCGGCAAAAAGCGCCGTACTTTTTTTGTACGGCGCCCAAAATGGCAATACGCTGTGCCCCTGTCAATTCCAGTACTGCTGATATTTTTGTACGTTCGCCTGGTGCTCCTCGTATGTGACGGAGAAAACCAGCTCGCTGCTGATTGCAGGATTGCCGTTGCAGAAGTAAAGATAACCGCCGCCCAGATATTCCTGATTTGGATACAGTGCGGCCTCGATTGCTTTTTTCCCGGGATTGCTGACCGCCCCGACAGGCAAACCCGCATACAAGTATGTATTGTATGGCGAATTGGTTTGCAGCTCCGACTCCGTAAACGTATATTTGTTCACCTTGAGCACATAGGAAAGGCTCGCGCACGATTGCAGCCGCATGCCCTGCTTGAGCCGGTTATAAAATACTGCGGAAACTTTTGAGAAATCACCTTCCGCTTTGGCCTCTCGTTCGATCAGGGACGCCAGCGTCACGACCTGATCCATCGTCATGCCCAATTCTTCCATCCGCGCCACATATTCATCGGTAAAGATCTCGTTAAAACGATTGAGCATTTTGATGAGAACAGTGTCTGCGGACGCATCGGCATACACCTCATAGGTATCCGGAAAGAGATACCCTTCCAAGGCGTAAGCGCGTGAACTGTTTTGTTGATTCACGACGTCCGCGATAAACGCAAAGTTTGTATATGCGCTGCCGCTCGTGCATGCGGACAAAAATTCGTTTTGCTCCGAGATCAGTCCCTTATCCATCAAGACCTGCGCGATGTCCGTAACGGTATAGCCCTCCGGAATCGTAAAGGTAACGGTCTTTCTTGCCTCGTTCCCTTCGCAGATGATGTTGACAATTTGCTTCAGAGACATGTTTTTGGATAGAATATAAGTGCCGGCCTTCATATTGTTTGCCTTGCCGACAAAGTCCACATACACCTTGAACACTGCGGTGCTGGGAATCAACCCGTCCTCATCTTCTCCACAGGCATTATACAATATGCGTGCGATGCTGCTCGCGGTCGCCGAAGACGGGATCACGACCTCAATGGGCGTCGCGTCGTTGACGTCCACCGGCTCAAAATAATTGGACAGCACATAGTTGACCGTGAATTTCGTAATAAATATCACGATCACAGCGCTCAACGCAAGCACCGCGACAGGACGAACCAGCCGCCAGATGCGGCGCAGCTTCTTTTGCGCGGGCGTTAACTTTTTTTTCTGCCTTACTTCCATAAACCTCAGTATAGCAACTTCCCTTTATCGCCGCAAGTCACGACTCCAGCGCGCCAAGGTCGATGTCGATCGCATCCGCGAGAATTTTGTAGACGTCGGCCAAAAGCTGGTTAAGACGGAATTCCGCAAATAAGAACTTGGACGCATCCGCATCAAATTGCAGCACCTCGCCGACCTTCTTCAGCTTATCCAGCAGCGCTTCGTTGCTCTGCCCCGACATCGACGCGGCCTGCGCCTGTATTTGCAGCCGATGGTATTCGTTGATTAACGATTTTGTAGTATCGTTTTCCATCGCGGCGTCACGCGCTTTTTCAAACGCCGCGTACTCCGCGCTATCCCGCAATTGCCTTGCCAGCAGATGCGCCGTATCCAGTACCATCTTTGTCACCTCAAATCTCAACGATGATCGGCATTATCATCGGCGTACGCTTCGTCTTGCTCTTCAAATACGTCTTCAGGAAAGAACGAATGCCGTTCTTGATGGCGGCATAATCAGACTTGGACGCGTTCTCGAATTTTTGCGCTTCCGCGGTTAAATGCGTTACGGTATCCGCAATCAAGCCCTCTGATTCTCGCATGTAGACAAAACCGCGGGATACGATCTCCGGCGGGGCAAGCAATTTTCCGGTCTGCCGGTCGATCGTGATGACGGCAACCACCAGACCGTCCTGAGACAGCAGCTTTCGATCCTTGAGCACGATGTCGTCAATATCGCCGATGCCGTCCACCATTACGCTACCGGCAGTCACCGTGCCGTTCAAGCGGCCGCGCTTTGTGGTTATTTCCAATATGTCGCCGCAGTCGGTCACAAAGACGTTTTCCTCGGCAATCCCCATCTCCATCGCAAGCTTGCCGTGCATAATCAAGTGCCGGTATTCGCCATGGACAGGAATAAAAAACTTCGGCTTGGTCAGCTGCATCATCAAGCGCAGCTCCTCCTTGCAGGCATGTCCCGACACGTGAACGTCCGCCATGCGGTCGTAGACGACCATCGCGCCCTTATCAAACAACTGATTGATGACGCGTGAGACGTCCTTCTCATTTCCGGGAATCGCCGATGCGGAAATGATAACCGTATCGCCCTTGCCGATGTTCAGCTTGTGATTGGAGTTTGCCATGCGGAACAATCCGCTCATGGGTTCTCCCTGACTGCCGGTCGTCACAACACAAATCTGATCCTCGCGGTACTTTTTCAGCTGTTCCACGCGCACGATACAGTCCGCGGGGATCTTGAGATAGCCAAGCTTCATGGCGATCTGTACGATCTGCTCCATGCTGCGTCCCTGGAAGCAGATGATGCGTCCGTGCGCGATGGCAACGTCCGCTACCTGCTGAATGCGGTAGACGTTGGAGGCAAAGGAGGCCACGATCACGCGCCCCTCCGCCAGATCGAAGTAATGCTCAAACGTCGCGCCAATCTCATGCTCGGACTGCGTATAGCCCTGACGCTCGACATTCGTGCTGTCGGACATCAGCGCCAGAACGCCGCGCGAGCCGTAATAGGCAAAGCGGTTAATGTCGATGGGCTCCCCGTCGATGGGTGTAAAGTCCACCTTGAAATCTCCGGTATGAATCAAGGTGCCAATCGGCGTCATGATGGCAAGCGCCACCGCGCCGGCAATCGAATGTCCTGTTTTTATGAACTCGATCTTGAAGCAGCCCAGCTCGATTTTATCGCCCGGTTTGACGCAGTGCAGCGTCTTGTTGCTCATGCGCATCTCGTCCAGTTTATGCTCGATGAGCGCGATTGTAAAATTTGTCCCGTATACCGGAACGTTAAACTCCTTGAGCGCATAGGGGATCGCGCCGATGTGATCCTCATGCCCGTGGGTAATGAGAAAGCCGCGCAGACGGTCGGCGTTCTCCTTGAGATATGTCATATCGGGAATGACAACGTCAATGCCCGGCATCTCTTCATCCGGGAAGATCAGACCGCAGTCCACAACGATGATATCGTTGTTGTACTCGATGACGGTCATGTTCTTTCCGATTTCTCCCACTCCTCCGAGGGGAATGATCTTTAGTTTGTTTGCCATGATACTCCTTTTTTTATGCGTAAAAGAAGGCGTTGCCTCCAATTGTTGCGTAGTAGGTCTTGTCGCCCCAGCTTGTGCCGCTGCTGTCCGATCGGAAAAACAGCACGCCCTCCGGGATGTTGCGATTGCCGCCGTTGAGAACGTCCTCGGCATATGCCATCAGCGAGTCGGGCGGCGTCAGCGTCGCAAATGAATCGTATTTTACTACAGAAAACTGACTTTTTCGAAAGACTTCTGTCTCCACCGTTGTAAAACCGCCGCCAAACTTTGAAGATTCACAGCGGTTCAGTATGACCGACAGCACCGCCCGGTAGGCGTCCTCTCCGTTGCCGCGCGCTTCCATATAAGCCACTCTTGCACCGAGCAGTATATCGTAATCCGAGAACCGTTTTCCGGACGGCACATTTGTGGACGGTTTTTCCGTCTGCTGCGGCTCTGGCGTATCGGTGGGGCTTGGCGTGGGCGACGGCGTCTGTGGGATACTGACGTCCAGATCGTTGTTCGGCGTAGCGGTAAGCTTTGGGGTATTGGTAATCTTTGGGGTAGCAGTCGCCTTTGCCGTAGGCCTGGGCGTGCGTTTGGTTACGGAGGCGGATTCCTGTGGAACGGGCGTCGGGGTCGGCGTTGGGGTCGGGGTCGGGGTCGGAGTCGGTTCAGGCGTCGGGGTGAGGATCGACTCCGGCGTGGGGCTGGGGGTCGGTTCCTCCAGCACAAGCTCCAGCAACGCCGCCTCTCCCTGCTCCAGCGGCTCAAGAATAATCGTCGGGATGGTAACGCGGTTTGCGCAACCCGGTAAAACCGTACACAATGCGCACAGTAAAACCGAAATAACGATGCCGCGATGCTTCATAAAGTTCCTCCTGCCGTCCTGTACGGCTGAAAATTACAGGATATATTTATGTATATCCTCGTCAACAAATTCGTTCTTTAAACGTTCCTCCACGTATTGTTCATCGATGGCGAGTTCGATCTCCGGATGCTGCCCGCAAGCATTGAAGGAAATATCGTCGAGAAGATTTTCCACGACCGTATGCAGCCGCCGTGCGCCGATGTTTTCCGTACTGGCATTGGCAAGGAACGCATAGTGCGCAATCTTTGCAAGCGCCGGCTCGGTAAAGGAAAGCTTCACCTTGTCGGCAGACAGCAGTGCGATATACTGCTTGGTCACTGCATTTTCCGGCTGCGTTAGGATTGCGAGAAAATCCTTCTCCGTCAAATCGTCAAGCTTCACGCGGATCGGAAAACGCCCCTGCAATTCCGGTATGAGATCGCTGATCTTGGCGGTGTGAAACGCCCCGGCAGCAATAAACAAGATAAAATCGGTTTTCACAGGGCCGTACTTGGTCGTCACCGTCGAACCTTCGACGATGGGCAAAATGTCGCGTTGAACACCCTCCCGGGAAACGTCGGGCCCGCTGCTTTGCGCATAACCGCCCGCAATCTTATCAATCTCATCGATGAAGATGATGCCGTCCTGCTCCGCGCGTTCCAGCGCCTCACGGGTAACGTCATCCATGTCAATCCGTTTTTCGGATTCCTGCGCGACAAGGATGCGGCGCGCCTCCTTGACGGGAAGTTTACGCTTTTTTGTCTTTTTGGGCAGCAGCTCGCCAAACATATCCGAAAGATTGATGTCTACGCCGGCGGCGACCATCGCGTCGTTTCCCGTTGTGCGCTCCTCCACCTCGATCTCTACCAGCGTATTTTCCAGCTGCCCCATGCGAAGCTGCTCGGCAATGCGCTCGCGTTCGGTCATACGCTTTTGGCGCTCTTCCTCTGTGTATTCCGGTTCCTGCGCCTCCGGCGCGGTACCCAGCAACAGCTGCAACGGATTGCTCATGGTGCGCTCGCGCTTGCGCAGCGGGACAATCAGCTCGATCAGATCCTGCTCCGCGGCAGTTTCTGCCACAAGACGTACGTCCTCCATCTTTTTCTGCTTGCAGATGCGGATGGCCGCTTCCACAAGATCGCGGATCATCGACTCCACGTCGCGACCCACATAGCCGACCTCTGTGAATTTGGTCGCCTCCACCTTCACAAACGGCGCGTCCACGAGCTTTGCAAGCCGTCTTGCAATCTCGGTCTTTCCAACGCCGGTGGGGCCCATCATGATGATATTCTTTGGCGTGATCTCCTCGCGAAGCTCATCTGGGAGGCAGCTGCGGCGATAGCGGTTGCGCAGCGCGACGGCCACGGCGCGTTTTGCCTTGTCCTGCCCGATGATATACTTGTCAAGCGCTTCTACGATCTCTCTTGGCGTCAGCATATTCAGACCTCCTCCACAACGATGTTGCCGTTGGTGTAAATGCAGATCTCTCCGGCGATACGCAGCGCCTTTTCGGCGATCTCCTTTGCCGAAAGCGCCGTGTTTTGACTCAGCGCCTTTGCAGCGGCGAGCGCATACATGCCGCCAGAACCAATCGCGGCAATGCCGTCGTCCGGATCGATCACCTCGCCCGTGCCGGAAACGATCAGGAGATCTGTTTTATCCGCCACGATCAGCATGGCCTCAAGCTTACGCATGACCTTGTCGCTGCGCCAGTCCTGCGCCAGCGACACAGCCGCCCGTGCAAGGCTGCCGCTGTACTGCTCGAGCTTCTGCTCAAACCGCTCGCACAGAGAGAAAGCGTCCGCCACAGAGCCGGCAAAGCCGACAACCACGGAATCGTGATAGATGCGGCGCACCTTTTTCGCCGTCGCTTTCATAATGTTCGCATTTCCAAGCGTAACCTGACCGTCGCCCGCTACGGCGCATTGACCATTTTTTTGCACTGCAATGATGGTCGTTCCAAGCAGTTCCATAAAAGGTGCCTCCGTCATTTTTTCTCAGTGTAACATAAAAAGGGGCGAATTTTCGCCCGTTACAGTGACGTTTTCAATTCTTTCACGATTTCAAGCGCACGCTCTGCCATCAGGTGATACCGCTCCACCTTATTTCGCGGCGGATTTTCGATTCCGTCCATGATGCCAAACGTCACGTTCATCGGTTGAAAATCGCTCGTCACTGCGCCGGATACGTAACGCGCCAACGCGCCAATAGCCGTTGTACGCGGAAACTCCACCGGCGGCAGCCCCAGAATGCGACGCGCGAGAGAAACGCCCGCGACAAATCCGCTGGACGCAGACTCGACATAGCCCTCCACGCCGGTGATCTGCCCCGCAAAATAGAGCGCATCCTTGCCGCGAAAGCTGTAGTCGCTGTTGAGCACCTCGGGCCCCGGCAAAAACGTGTTGCGGTGCATGACGCCATAGCGCACAAACTCCGCATTTTCCAGCCCCGGGATCATGGAGAACACGCGCTTTTGCTCCCCGAATTTCAGATTGGTCTGGAAGCCGACGATGTTCCACAGCGCGCCGGCAGCATCATCCTGCCGCAGCTGCACCACCGCAAACGGTCGCTTGCCGTCCGTTTCCAGTCCGACCGGTTTCAGCGGCCCGAAGCAGAGCGTCTTTTCACCGCGCTTTGCCATCACCTCGACCGGCATACAGCCCTCAAACACCCGCGGATTTTTTTCAAATTCCTTGAGCGGTACCGTCTCTGCCGTAACAAGCGCATGCCAGAAGGCAACGTACTCGTCGCGCGTCATGGGACAGTTGAGATAATCATCCCCCCGCTCATATCGCGAAGCGCGGAATACCTTGGTGTGATCCAGAGAATCGTAGGACACGATCGGCGCGGCCGCATCGTAAAAATGCAGATTATGACCGGTGAGCGCCTCGATCTTTTGGCACATTGCTTCAGAGGTCAAAGGGCCTGTAGCAAGAATTGCCGGCGTTTCTGGGATGGTCAGCTGCTCCTCATGGCGCACGGTGATTTTGGGATTTTTCAAGATCTCATCCGTCACCATCTGCGAAAAGCCGTCGCGATCCACCGCAAGCGCGCCGCCTGCCGGAACGCGCGTTTGATCCGCACAGCGCAAAATGAGCGAGTCCAGCTCGCGCATCTCCGCTTTTAACAGCCCTACCGCGTTCTCAACCCTGTCGCTGCGCAGGGAGTTGGAGCACACAAGCTCCGCAAACCGATCGGTATGATGCGCCGGAGAGGCTTTTTCCGGGCGCATCTCCACAAGCTCTACAAAAACATCCCGTTTTGCAAGCTGATAAGCGGCTTCGGCGCCGGCAAGGCCGGCGCCGACAACGGTTACAACCGTATCATTCTTCATCTTTTGTCTTCTTCACATTGCGGTGAATATAGCCGCATTCCTTATTCATGCAGACGATGTAGCTCCCATTCTGTCCGATCTTTTGCACCATGAGCCCACCGCATTTGGGGCAAGCCATATTGGTCGGCTTATCCCAGGATACAAAATCGCACTCGGGATACTTTTCACAGCCATAGAACGCCTTGCCGCGCTTGCTGCGGCGCTTGATGAGCGCCGCCCCGCACTTGGGGCAGGGCACATCGATCTTTTCCACGATTGCCTTGGTATTGCGGCAGTTCGGGAAATTGGGACAGGCGAGGAATCTTCCGAAACGCCCCATCTTGTAGACCATCATCGCGCCGCACTTTTCGCACTGCACGTCGGACACCTCGTCTGCGATCTTGACCTTTTCAATAGTCTCAGACGCTTTCTCCACCTGCTTTGCAAACGGCTCATAGAAACCGCCCAGTACAGAACGCCATTCGACATTCCCTTCCTCGACGCCGTCCAGTTGGGATTCCATGGACGCGGTAAATTTGACGTCCACGATATTGTCAAAATTGTCCTTCATCAGCTTTGTCACAACAAAGCCAAGCTCCGTTGGGATCAGCTGTTTTTTCTCGCGGGCGATATAGCCGCGCTCCACAATGGTGGAAATGGTCGGCGAATAGGTGGACGGGCGGCCGATCCCCTTTTCCTCCAGCGTTTTGACCAGCGTTGCTTCCGTATAGCGCGAGGGCGGCTGCGTAAATTTTTGCTCCTCCGCAATATCCTTTGCCTTGAGCACATCGCCGTTGACGAGCGCGGGCAGAGCGGTTTCCTTCTCCTGCACATCATCTCGGCCTTCGGTATATACCGCGGTAAAGCCGTCAAACAGCGTAACTGTTCCGTTTGCCCGGAACGTCGCGCCGTTCACGTCAAAGCTGACCGTAGACACGGCAAACTTTGCGTCTGTCATCTGGCTGGCAAGAAAACGCTCATAGATGAGCTTGTACAGGCGATATTGATCGTTTGACAAAAATTCCTTGATCGACGCCGGTTCGTTTTGAATGTTCGTCGGGCGAATAGCCTCATGCGCATCCTGCGCGCCGGCGCGCCCCTTGTAGGTGTTCGGCTTTTCGGGCGCATACTTTTTGCCGTAACGCTCCTCGATATGCGCAAGCGTTGCTTCCTGCGCTTCGTTTGCCACGCGCACGGAATCGGTACGAATATAGGAGATCAGACCGGTTGCACCCTTCTTGCCGATCTCGATACCTTCGTAAAGCTGCTGTGCCACCATCATGGTACGCTTGGTGGTAAAGCCAAGCTTGCGGGAAGCTTCCTGCTGCAGGCTGCTGGTCGTAAACGGCGGCGCGGCATGGCGCACCTTTTCACCGCTCTTAATATCGGCGACCGTAAACGGAACATCGCGGATCTGATCGAGCACGCGCTCCGTATCCTCCCGGCAGGTCAGCTCTTCTTTTTTGCCCTGCTGTCCGTAATATTTGGCGTCAAAGCTCTTTTTCTGCGTTTTATCCGCAAGCTTTGCCGTAATCGTCCAATATTCCTCGGGCACAAAATCCATGATCTCCTGCTCGCGGTCACAGATGATCCGCGTTGCAACGGACTGGACGCGTCCCGCCGACAGCCCTTTTCGTACCTTTGCCCAAAGAATGGGGCTGATCTTGTAGCCCACCAGACGATCCAGTATTCTTCTTGCCTGCTGCGCGTCCACAAGGCGCATATCGATGGAGCGCACACCCTTGATGGAGTTTTTCACGGCCGAGGATGTGATCTCATTAAACACAATCCGGCACTTGCTGGCAGGATCGAGATGCAGCACCTGCGCCAAGTGCCAGGAAATGGCCTCTCCCTCGCGGTCAGGGTCGGTTGCGAGATAGATTTTGGAAGCGTTTTTTGCCTCCTTGCGGATACGCTCCAGCACATCGCCTCTGCCGCGCAGGGTAATGTATTTTGGTTCGAAGCCGTTTTCCACATCGACGCCGATCTGACTCTTGGGCAGATCGCGCACGTGTCCGTTGGATGCAACGACCTTATAATTTGCGCCTAGAAACTTACCGATGGTCTTGGCCTTCGCCGGTGACTCCACGATAACGAGAGATTCTGACATGATTCCTCCGATCCGGAAGTTATTCTTCTATTATTGTATTTACACAATCCAGTGCATACAGCCTTCCGGGCAGCTGCTTTATTATTCCCGAAAACTGCATCCCTGTCAAGACGGAATTGAGCGTTCCAAGCGGCAGCGCCAACAGGGCGAACAGTTCGTCGATGCTCTTTTCACCGTTTTTCAAGATCCGGCACACGCTTGCCTCGTCTTCGTCCAGCGAAGAAAGCCGGATTTTTTTCGCCCCAGAATTGAACGCCGTATTCGACGACGCGACGTCGAATTCCTGTAAAATATCCGCTGCGCAGAACACCGGTTTTGCTTCCCCCATCTGGATCATGCGGTTTGTTCCGGCGCTCATAACGTCCGTCAGGCGACCGGGGATAGCGAACGCTTCACGCCCCTGCTCCAGCGCGCAGCCGACCGTAATGGACGTGCCGCTGCGCTCCCCTGCCTCCACGGCAAGCGTGCCCTTTGCCATGCCGCTCATGATGCGGTTTCGGATGGGAAAATTCTCACGAGCGGGTCTTGTATGCGGCAAAAACTCCGTTATCACCGCGCCGCGCTCCACAATCTCGTCATACAAACGTACGTTTTCGTTTGGATAGATCACGTCGATGCCCGAACCCAGTACCGCAACGGTCGGATATACGGCGTCCTCACAGCGAAGCGCGCCGCGTGCGGCACAGCTGTCGATTCCGCTTGCCATGCCGGAAATGATCGTAGCGCCCTTTTGGGCAAGCTGAAAAGCGAACAGCTCCGCCATCTGCTTGCCGTAATCGGTTGCCGTTCGCGTTCCCACAATTGCCACCGGCAGCGGCAGATCGCCAACGAGCTTTCCCCGATAGAACAGGACGGTCGGCGGATCGGCAATCTCCCGCAACAGCGCCGGATATTCCGGATGCTCGGGGATCGCAGCGCCCACATTCGATTGTGTCAGCCACCTTGTGTACTTGTCCAAAAAAGCGTCGTCCGCCGCTTCAAACAACCGTCTCTTTGCACGCAGCGGTAAAAAGGCAAATGCCGTCTCGCTATGCGCTTTTGCAAGCTGCGCAATCTCGACAAGATCGGAAAACCGCGATTCGGTTTCTTTGAAAAGCCGCACATTGTGCTCAACCGCGTAGTTCAGCATCAGATACAGCCGTTCCCGTGTTCCGATTTCACGCATTATCACACACCCCGCTCACTGC
Source organism: uncultured Oscillospiraceae bacterium (assembly GCA_964636685.1). Taxonomy (GTDB): domain Bacteria; phylum Bacillota; class Clostridia; order Christensenellales; family CAG-138; genus CAZWUK01. Next base: position 475 of record CAZWUK010000066.1, on the reverse strand, counting down.
TGTCAAGGCTTCTGTACTGGATGGCCTCGGCATAATGCCGCATTTGGATCTCCTCGCAGCCTTCCACATCCGCAATCGTGCGCGCAACCTTTAGGATGCGCTGATAGGCGCGGGCAGACAGCTTCAGCCGTGTGAACGCCTGTTGCAGCAGCTTTTCTGATTTTTCATCCGGCGTACAGTATTTTTTGATCTGACGAACGTGCATTTGTGCGTTGCACACGATTCCCTCGTCTGAAAAGCGTTTTCTCTGGATCTGACGGGCACGGTTGACCCGCTCGCGAATGATAGCGGAAGACTCTGCGGGGATATTGTCCGCAAGTTCGGAATAGCCGACCTCCGGCATTTCTACCTGAAGGTCGATGCGGTCGAGCAGCGGACCCGATATGCGGCCGCGATAACGCTGAATTTGTGCGCTCGTGCAGCGGCACGGATTGATTCTTGAGCCGTAATTGCCGCAAGGGCACGGGTTCATGGC